>CAZUJI010000149.1:0-4384 GCA_964620235.1 uncultured Eubacteriales bacterium | reverse complement strand
GGTCCATGCACGTTCAAAAAGCGAGAAGCCTATACCTGCAACTCTAAAATTATCGGGATCACTTTGCTCGAGTGCTTTCATACGCGAACGGACATACGCCTCATCAATCTCCGGGAACTCAAAATTTTCAAGATCATCGGGATCTTCAAGTAAAATATTATCTATTACACCAATATCCTTATCGACGCCGGACTTATTCCAGATAACACCAAATTCGTCCTTGAAATATCCAGGCCTAACCTCAATTTCGGGCTTTGCTATCATATAGCAAGTAATATGATTGTTGAGCGTATCAATGTAGTTTGAATTTTTTGAATATTCGACCATTTTTTCATACATCCGGGTTGTAAAACTAATGTAATGGGGTACATAGTCTGGCTTTTGAAAGTGTATTGCGGCAATAACGCGTTCTTTGTTTGTCATAAATCAGTTTCCTTTCTATTGTATTCAATCAAGTTTAATATAATTATAATTTGACAATAAAATAGAAAGATAGTAAAATACATTTATTAATTAGCATATTTATTCATAAATTAAAAGAAATTAGGTGAAATATGGGCATAAAATTTGATATAGCTGGGCTTGACCCGCTGTTTGAAAGTTTTTATAACATATCGGGTGTAAAAATAGGCATTTTTTCGCCTGACGGTAGCTGTTTATCGCTTCGTGGTGGAGATGAATGCGAGTTTTGTCGTCTGATTAAAAGTGATAAGAAATTTTTAGAGCGTTGCCTTATGGACGATAAGGAGGCATTTAGATTTGCTATGCAGGGCAAAAACAAAACATACCGTTGCCACGCGGGGCTTTTTGAGTCGGTAGCTCCGATCATATACGATAACAAGCCGATAGCCTGTCTTATGATAGGTCAAATAGCACCTTATATCCCTGCTGAAAAAATAACCGGTGAACTACAGGAAAGATTGAAAGGTCACGAGAAAATAGAGGCTATAATAGAAAGCTTTAAGAAAATGCCTGCAAGGAGCAATGAATACCTCTCCCACTGTTTAAGAATAATGACCGCTTGTGCCGGGTATATTTATCTCCATAATTTGATATCCATGGAAAAATCGCCGCTTTCTGTACGTTTTATGGATTACATTGAAAAAAATTATTCTGAAAATATTACGTTAAAAGATATAGCGTCCGAGCTTGGTGTCTGTGTTACAAAGTTATGCAATGAGATTCGTACCGAGTGTGGAAATTCGCCACACACCATATTAAATGCGTACCGTATCCAAAAAGCAAAGGAATTGCTTGTAAAAACCGATTTTCCCATAAATGAAATAGCAGTAAGGGTGGGAATACCCGATTATAATTATTTTTCAAGGGTTTTCAAGACTGTCACCGGAAGAACACCCACACAATTCAGAAAAGATAATAAGTAATGTTTTTTCGGTATATCAAAGGTATAGTCCTATACATAAAGAAAAACCTATATCCAAAGCATTGGATACAGGTTTTTAATAATTTTTATTACTTTACAAGCTCGATAATAGCCATTTCAGCGGCGTCACCACGACGGGCTTCGGTCTTGGTGATGCGGCAGTAACCGCCGTTGCGGTCGCTGTAGCTGGGGGCAATTTCGTCAAACAGCTTTTTAACAACAGCTTCCTTAGTGATAAAAGCCATTGCCTGACGCTTATTGTGCAAACTATTATCTTTCGCGAGTGTAATGTATTTCTCGGTCATAGAGCGAACCTCTTTGGCGCGGGTAACGGTGGTTTCGATCTTACCGTTCTCCAGCAAGAAAGTCACCATAGCTCTGAGCATGGCAGTTCTGTGGTCGCTTGTTCTGCCGAGTTTCCTTGTTCCAGGCATTTATAGCACTCCTTCCGAAAGCAATTTATTCTTCTGCGTTGCTGAGGCTAAAGCCCAACGAGTTAAGTTTGGCAACAACCTCTTCCAACGATTTACGTCCCAGGTTTCTGACCTTCATCATATCCTCTTCGGATTTGCCGATGAGATCTTCTACCGTATTGATGCCGGCGCGCTTTAAGCAGTTAAAGCTACGAACCGACAGGTCAAGCTCTTCAATGGTCATCTCAAGGACCTTTTCCTTGCCGTCGCTCTCCTTCTCAACGAAGGTCTCGCTCAGCACGGCGTCACCTGAAAGATCTACAAACAGGTTGAGATGGTCAGTGAGGATCTTGGCTGCCCCGGACACGGCCTCTTTAGCAGAGATGGTGCCGTTGGTCAGCACTTCTAAGGTAAGACGGTCGTAGTCGGTTACTTTACCTACACGGGTATTGTCTACAACGTAGTTGGCCTTGATAACCGGGGTATAAATAGAGTCAACAGGAATCACACCGATTACGTTGTGCTCTGCCTTGTTGCGCTCTGCCGGTACGTAGCCCTTACCCTTGTCTAAGGTAAGCTCCATAACCAATTTGGCGTCTTCACCCAGAGTTGCAATGTGCATATCGGGGTTAAGGATCTCTACTTCGGAATCGGCCTTAACCGATGCACCGGTAACTACGCAGGGGCCCTGAGCCTCAATGTATACGGTTTTGGGGCCGTCGCTGTGTAATTTTGCAGTGAGTCCTTTAATGTTTAAGATAATCTCGGTAACGTCTTCCTTTACGCCGGGGATAGTGGTAAATTCGTGTTGCACACCGTCGATTTTAACGCTGGTAACAGCCACACCCGACAGAGAAGAAAGCAGTACCCGACGAAGGCTGTTGCCTAAGGTCGTACCGTAGCCACCCTGCAGCGGTTCTAAAATAAACTTGCCGTAGTTGCCGTCGGCAGATACATCGGTTACATCGATTCTGGGAGATTCAAACTCTTTCATGAAAGCTCCATTTCTCTGCGCAATGTATATTTAGCAATCCCAAATACAGTACAGCGCAGCGTAATGTATTTGTTTTGTAAGCGTACAAAAAGTCTATTAGTTCTTAGAATAGAACTCAACGATCAGTTGCTCCTCAACCGGTGCTTCGATCGCTTCGCGGTCGGGCAGGTTGATAACCTTAGCTTGCATTTGCTCACGGGCAACGTCGATCCACTGGGGAACGGGACGACCGGCATTTGCTTCTAAGATAGACTTGATCTTCTCGCTGGATCTGCTCTTCTCACAGATGGTGATTACGTCACCGGCTTTGAGCAGGTAAGACGCAATGTCTACTCTGTGACCGTTTACTTCAAAGTGGCCGTGGCCAACAAGTTGTCTTGCTTCGGCTCTGGAGTTTGCGAAGCCAACACGGTAAACCACGTTGTCTAAGCGGCTCTCCAAAATGCGGAGCAGGTTTTCACCGGTAACACCTTGTTTGCGCTCTGCCATCTCAAAATAGTGACGGAATTGCACCTCGTTTACACCGTAAAAACGTCTTGCTCTTTGCTTTGCGCGCAGCTGCAAGCCATACTCCGAGGTTTTTTTGCGGCCCTGGCCGTGCTGGCCGGGTGCGTAGGCTCTGCGGCCTACAGAACATTTCTCCGAATAGCAGCGTTCGCCCTTGAGGAACAATTTTTGACCCTCACGACGGCACAGTCTGCATACAGCTCCGGTATATCTTGCCATCTAAAACACCTCCAATAATTAAACGCGTCTTCTTTTGGGCGGACGGCAACCGTTGTGCGGGATAGGGGTAACGTCTTTAATCATGCTAACCTCTAAACCGGCAGACTGTAAAGCGCGAATAGCAGCCTCACGTCCGGCGCCGGGGCCTTTAACGTATACTTCAACAGTTTTTAAGCCATGTTCCATAGCAGCTTTGGCAGCTGTCTCCGCTGCGGATTGTGCAGCAAAGGGAGTGGATTTTCTGGAGCCTCTGAAGCCCAGCTCACCGGCAGATGCCCAAGACAAAGCGTTGCCTTGTACGTCTGTGATGGTAACGATGGTGTTGTTGAAGGTGGACTGGATATGCGCAGCGCCACGCTCGATATTTTTCTTCTCACGGCGTCTGCGTACAGCAGTAGTTTTCTTCGCAGCCTTTGTGGCCATATTCTCTTCCTCCCGTTTACTTCTTCTTGTTTGCTATCGTCTTCTTGGGTCCCTTACGTGTACGAGCGTTGGTTTTGGAACGCTGACCTCTTACAGGAAGCCCTTTACGATGCCTAAGTCCACGGTAGCTACCGATTTCGATCAAGCGTTTGATATCAAAAGCGATCGAACGGCGGCGGTCACCTTCTACCTGAAGATTCTTGTCGATATATTCACGTAACTTGGAAATATCGTCTTCGCTCAGATCCTTAACGCGGATGTCCGGATTGATACCGGTTGCAGCCAGGATCTCTTTAGATGTGGAAAGACCAATACCGAAGATATAAGTCAGGCCAATTTCAACCCGCTTCTCTCTCGGAAGGTCAACACCGGCTATACGTGCCATTTATCAATGCACCTCACTTTTTTTCACTTGCAGGTTAACCCTGACGTTGTTTGTGCTTG
>CAZUJI010000148.1:0-4416 GCA_964620235.1 uncultured Eubacteriales bacterium | reverse complement strand
GTTTGATGCCAGGCCATAGCTACCCGTTGGTAGGCAACGGTGTTTTCGTCTCGGCGCACGTCTAAATAAACGGCGGCCGCCCGAGCCGACTTGTGTAATTTAACGCGCAAAGAAACCCCGGTGCCGCTTTTTACAGCACCGAAGGGGCGTTTATAGGCTGGGTCTCTGGCATCAAAGGCAACGGTCTTCATAGTTGTAAACTCCAAAGGGGCACAGCGCCAAACGACGCTGTGCCTTGTTTTTTAATTATTTAATGGGTTTTGCGCCCCAAATGTTTTTGGCGTAGTCGGCAATCGAACGGTCAGAGGAGAAAATGCCTGCCGCTGCGGTGTTATGGAGCGACATACGGAAGAACTTCTCCTTATCCCGGTAAAGAATACCGGCTTTGGTTTGGGCGCTGCAGTAATCGGTAAAATCGGCGCAGGCCATATAATAATCGCTGTACATAAAGGTGTCGGCTAAGCCTGCAAAAGACATACCGTTAATGCCCGAGCGCATAAAATCAAATACGCGGCGCAGCTGGGGATTATTGTTGTAATACTCCATAGGATTATACCCCTGCTTGCGCAGACGTAGTACCTCGGGGGTGGTCATACCAAACAGTAAAATATTCTCGTCGCCCACGGCTTCGTAAATTTCTACGTTGGCGCCGTCTAAGGTGCCTAAGGTAACGGCACCGTTGAGCATCAGCTTCATATTGCCGGTGCCCGAGGCCTCGGTGGAGGCCAAAGAGATTTGCTCACTGATATCGGCCGAGGGAATCATACATTCGGCCATGGTTACGCGGTAGTCTTCTACAAATACCACCTTTAATTTGCCCTTAACCGCAGGGTCCTTGTCAATCATCTGGGCCAGGTTTACAATCAACTGAATAATCTGCTTGGCCAAGAAGTAGCCGGGGGCCGCCTTGGCACCAAAAATATAGGTTTTAGGCACAAAATCGGCGTTGGGATTGTCTTTAATGTATAAATAGTCCGAGATGATATGCATCACGTTCAGGTGTTGGCGCTTGTACTCGTGCAAACGCTTTACCTGCATATCAAACATAGTATCCGGGTCTAAGGCGGGGCCGCCCTGGCTTACCAGATATTTCGAGAATCTTACCTTGTTGTTGCGCTTGATTTGCTGCAGCTTTTCTAAAACCGCCTTGTCGTCGGCAAAGGCCTTTAATTTGGCCAGTTGGGCGCTGTTCTTTTTAAAGCCGGGGCCGATTAAATCGGTAATTAAAGCGGTAAGCTCGGGGTTGGATTGGCACAGCCAGCGGCGGAAGGTAACGCCATTGGTTACGTTGGTAAATTTATCGGGGGTCAGGCGGTAGTAATCGTTAAATACCGAATCTTTCAAAATTTCGCTGTGTAGACGAGATACGCCGTTTACCTGATGGCAGGAGGCTACGCATAGGTTGGCCATGTGTACCACGCCGTTTTGAATAATAGCGGTGCGCTCTACGTAGTCGGCGTCGCCGGTGGCCTCCCATACCTGCTTGCGGAAGCGGTTGTTAATCTCCATTACAATGGAGTAAATGCGGGGCAGTAAGCCTTGGAACAGGTCTACCTGCCAACACTCTAAGGCCTCACGCATAACGGTGTGGTTGGTGTAGGCGGTGGTGCGGGTTACAATGTCCCACGCCTTGTCCCAAGAGTAGCCGCATTCGTCTAACAAATGGCGCATCAGCTCGGGAATGACCAAAGCGGGGTGGGTGTCGTTAATATGAATGGCCGCCTTTTCGGGCAGATTGTCTAAGGTGCCGAATTTTTGAATGTGGCGGTGCAAAATATCCTGCAGCGAGGCCGATACAAGGAAGTATTGTTGCCGCAGGCGCAAGGATTTACCCTCGGGGTGATTATCCTCAGGGTACAGCACCTTACTGATAACCTCAGCCATTGCCTGGTGCTCTAATGCCTTTACGTAGTTGCCCTGGTTAAAGGCCGACATATCCAGCTGCGGAGCCTCGGCGCTCCATAGCCGCAAAACGTTGACCGATTTGCCGTCATCACCCGCCACCATCAGGTCATAGGGTACGGCGTGTACGGTGGTGTAGTCTACGTGCTTAATGTTGTGGTAGGGGCCGTCCCAGCTTTCTTCCACCCGGCCCGAAAAATGTACGTCTACCGCCAGGGTGGGGCGGGGCACCAGCCATACGCTGCCACCGGGCAACCAAAAATCGGGCATTTCGGTCTGCCAGCCCTCAACGATTTTTTGGCGGAAGATGCCAAACTCGTATTTAATGCAGTAACCAAAGGCAGGGTAGCTGCCGCAGGTTAACGAGTCTAAAAAGCAGGCAGCCAAACGGCCTAAGCCGCCGTTGCCCAAGCCGGCATCGGGCTCTAACTCGTATAAATTCTCTACCTTAACGCCCCAGGGCTTTAAGGCTCTGCGCAGGGTATTTTCTAACCCTAAGTTATATAGGTTGTTCTTTAAAGAGCGACCCATTAAAAATTCCATACTCAGGTAGTAAACGATTTTGCTCTCTTGCTGGGCTACCGTCTTTTTAAATTCGCCGCGGCGCTGGCGCATAATGTCTAACACCGCCAATACGGTGGCCTTGTAAAATAGTTCGTCCGAAGCACTCTCGGGTGTTACGCCAAAAGAGTGGGTCAGTTTATTTTCAATTAAGGTTTGCAGTTCTTTTGCAGTCATAAAATTACTCCATTCTTGTGGTATACTACTATAATATATGATTCCTTTAGATTTTTCAAGTGCCATTACATAGAAAAAATCGCCATATTTTGTGTAATATGAACAAAAAATAAATTTTTAAAGGCATATAACGGGGAGAAAGTATAAAAAATAGCCAAAAATGGGCGAAAAAATATTTTAAGACGCTTAGAAAATTATAAGAATACCTTTTCTTTTGCGGTGAAATATGGTAAAATAAATGCAAAATAGCAACCAAAAGGGGAGTAGGCTTGTGAAGATGCTTTTTGACCTGTTTTTCAGTTTTGCAAAAATCGGGCTGTTTACCTTTGGCGGCGGGCTGGCTATGCTGCCAATGCTTAAGGCCGAGGTGGTGGAGAAAAAAGGTTGGGCCACCGAAGACGAGCTGTTAGATTATTACGCGGTGGGGCAGTGTACCCCCGGTATTATTGCCGTAAATACCGCTACCTTTATCGGCTATAACAAAAAGGGTATTTTGGGCGGCATTATTGCTACCTTGGGCGTGGTATTCCCTTCGGTGGTTATTATATTGTTAATTGCCTCGGTTTTGGCCGGGTTTATGGACGTTCCCCTGGTGGCCTCGGCCCTTACGGGTATTCGTGCCGTGGTTTGCGCCCTAATGGCCAATACGGTTATTGCTTTGGCTAAAAAAAGTCTGGTAGATTGGTTCTGCGTGGGCGTGTTTATCGGTACCTTTGTGCTGGCCTTTGTGCTGTCGGTCCCCTCGGTGGTTATCATCGTTGTTGCCGGCCTTTTTGGCGTGCTGTTTAGCAGAAAGCGGGGTGCCGATAAAAAATGATTTTGCTTTGGCTGTTTTTAGAGTTTATGAAGATTGGCGCCTTTGCCCTGGGCGGCGGCCCGGCTACCTTGCCCTTTTTAAATGAGTTAACCGAAAAGTACGATTGGTTCACCAAAAGCGAGCTGACGAATTTTATCGCCGTGAGCGAGAGCACCCCCGGCCCCTTGGGCGTAAATATGGCTACCTATGCCGGCTACAACACCGGCGGGGTATTGGGCGGTCTGCTGGCCACCTTGGGCTTAATTTTACCCAGCTTGGTTGTTATTATGCTCATTGCCAAGTTCTTAAATAACTTTAACCAAAATCCCATTGTTAAGGGCGTGTTTTACGGTATTCGTCCGGCGGTAACGGCTATGATTGCCGTTGCAGTGGTAGAGTTGTGGCAAATTGGGCTGTTTACCGGCGCGGCAGGCGCCTTTGCCGTGCAGTGGCCCTTGCTGATTTTATGCGTTGCCGTGTTTGGTCTGCTGCAAATCAAGCGGCTGGGCAAGCTGCATCCCATTGTGTGGATTCTTATCGGCGCCGTAGTGGGTATGGTGTTTGGTTTTTAGGCAGTTTCAAACAACTGCAAAAGCAAGTTTACAAAAAAGTTATAGAAATTGCACATTTTTCTATTGAAAAACCACTTGTTATCGTGTACAATAAAGTAAAGCAAAGGAGTTTTTACTATGGCAATCAAATTTTCAGAGAAATTCGCAAGCAGCTTCTTGGCAGAGAATGAGGTAAAAGGTCTTACTGCCCAGGTAGCCGCCGTACACCAAATGTTGCACGAGAAATCCGGTTTAGGTAACGACTTTTTAGGTTGGTTAGATTTACCGATTGATTACGATAAAGAAGAATTTGCCCGCATCAAAGCCGCAGCAAAGCGCAGTTGCCAAGATACCGACGTGTTAATCATTATCACCATTGACGGCTCGTATTTGGACGCCCTCCCCGCTATTGCGTTTTTAAAATCACCC
>CAZUJI010000147.1:0-4431 GCA_964620235.1 uncultured Eubacteriales bacterium | reverse complement strand
GCATTTTGAAAACTGCGCCTGCACCAACGGCTTTAAAGACGTGTACGGCCATATTCCCGGATTCCATTTTAAAAACCAAACGGTTTGGTGTCACAGCATTAACCCCGAACGCTCGATGAAGGAAACGGTAAACGACGGTGGCCAACTTTGGTGGAGCGGCTTTAAGGTAGAGCAGCAGGGCTCTATTTGCCACACCCTTAACGGTGGTGTTACCGAGGTTTTAGGTGGTGTAGCCGTTGCAGGTGCAGGGGCTGACATTCCCTTGATTTTAAACGATAATTCTACCGTTTCGGCTATTTTTGACACGGCAGGGTATCACAAATATTCTACCTACCCCATCGCCGTAAGAGAAATTCGCGGAACCGAGGAGAGGGTCGTTAATGACACAGATCTACCCTCACGTATGCCGCCTTGGTATTATATGCCGCTTTACTCGGGTAGAAATAAATAAAAATAACGCACCTCAAAATCTTGCATTTTGAGGTGCGTTTTATTATAATTAGTTTATATTCTTACAGAAAAAGGCGATTGAATGTTTGGATTAGGTACCGTTATCAACGTTGCCGGCATCTTGGGCGGTGGTTTGGCAGGTTTATTGTTTGGCAAACTATTAAACCAACGTATACAAAGCACGCTCATAAAATCTATGGGCGTTTGCGTTATGATCATGTCCATCGGCGATGCCGTAAAAGAAATGACCTCGGGCAATAGCGGTGGCACAATGATGATGATTGTATGTATGGCGCTGGGTGCCTTGCTGGGCGAGATTGTAGACATCGATAAATGGATAGAGCGCTTTGGCGCTTGGCTGAAGGTGAAAAGCGGCAGCAGTAAAGAGAATACCTTTGTGGATGGCTTCGTCAGCGCCTCTTTAACCGTTTGTGTGGGCGCAATGGCTATTGTTGGTGCAATTCAAGACGGGCTTACCGGCGATTATTCCACCTTGGCCTTAAAAACGGTGTTAGACTTTATATCGGTCTGTGTTATGACCTCAGCGTTGGGTAAGGGCTGTATATTCTCAGCCATTCCGGTTTTATTATTTCAGGGCGCCTTTACGGTGTTGGCCAAATTTATTGAACCGATTATGACCACGGCGGCGCTCGCCAATCTGTCTTTAATTGGGGCAATATTGATTTTTTGCGTTGGTGTAAACCTCGTTAAGCCTAAAACCTTTAAGGTAGCTAATATGCTGCCTGCGGTGGTTTTTGCGGTAATTTGGGCATTTGTAATATAAAAATGAGAGGGCAATGTCCCTCTCTTATTTTTTTAACGTTCGTAAGTACCTTTTTTGCTCGGGAGCAATGCAGTAACTCTCCACTGCCTTTTGAATAGTTTTATTATGCACCCGGGTTGGTAAGCATTTTTGCTGTAAATAGGGGAGTGTAGCCTCGTATTGTTTGGCCAACGCCGTAGCAAAATACCAGGCAACCATCATATTCACGTAATATTCGTCAGAGCATAATTTAGCAACCCGCTCTAAATCTTTTGGGCAAAATGTAGCGTTTAAAAAATAACAGAGCAGCATTTCAATACCAAAGCGAACGGTGTAGGGGTGGGTGGAGTCTAACCATTCCTCAATTTTTGCCCGTAGTTGCGGCAGATGCTTTGCGAACACCTTGGGGCGCAGCATATCGCAGGTGGCCCAATTGTCAACATAGGGTAAAAATAAATCTAAAGCAGCAATGCAGTCGGCAAAATTTTTGTGTTGTTCAATTAAAAAAGCGTGCAAATTATTTTCTTCATAGTACTTGTGGGGCAAATCATGCATAAACGTGTTAAAATTGTTTGATTTATAATAATCCTTTGCAAAACGACGCAGCTGCGGCGTGCGTACACCAATAATGGTATTCGGGTCAACCGTTGGTATGAGCTTTTGGTGAAATGCTTTATATTTTTCGTCTTGCATTATAAATAATTGTTTTTGAATGGGTGTTAACAAATTTACCACCGCCTTTTATATAAATAAATCATTTTTAAAACCATATTGCAATAAAAAGAGTGTTTAGGATAATTGGCCTTAAACACTCTTTTAGCTATTTTAATTTTAAATTGTATGAGCCGGAGTATAAATCAAAATTAGGGTTGTAGTAAGGGTCCCCCTTGTCCAACTCATCCTGCCAACGGGCAGCAAAACGTTTAATTTCACCGTTAAAGCGCTCTTGCTTTTCCTTGGTGTCTTCGTAGCCACGGCTTTTGGATTCGTGGTGGTACAGCTCTGCAAAGGGGGTAAAGATAATATCGTACCCGGCCTTGCGAATCTGCATACATAAGTTTACGTCGTTAAAGGCGACTTTAAAGGCTTCGTCTAACCCGCCAACCTGCTCCCAAACGCTTTTTTTAGTGAGTAGGCAGGCTGCGGTAACGGCCGAAACGTTTTGCGCTACGGTTAAGCGGCTGGCATAACCAAAATCGTACCGAGGCCAGCCTATAAAGGCGTGGCCCGCAATGCCGCCGTAGCCCAAAATTACACCACCGTGCTGAATGGTGCCGTCGGGGTAGAGTAGCTTTGCGCCCACCGCGCCGACGTTATTCATTTGGGCAAACATCATCATAGATTCTAACCAATCGGTGCTGATAACCTCAATATCGTTGTTCAGCAGCAAAACATACTCGCCTTTAGCTTTGGTTACACCAAAATTGTTAACGGCCGAGTAGTTGAACTCGCCCTGGCCCCAGTCTACTACGGTAATATTATCAAACTCTTTTTGAATTTGTTTGTAGTAGGCAAAGGTTTTTGCCTCGGTGCTGTTGTTTTCAACCACAATCACCTCAAAATTAGGGTAGGTGGTTAACGAATAAATAGAGCGGATACACTTGTCTAAATCATCGGTATGGTCTTTATTGGCAATAATAATGCTAATAAGGGGCATTTGATTTAGCGTGTACATAATACGATAAATAGACGGCGCCAACGTATCCATTGGGTTGCCCTTTAAGCCAACACGCTGCAAATGCTCTGCCAAGGCTTTTTTGGCGGCAACAAGGCAGTAGGGCTTGGCTGAAATATCACTGGCCACCGATTGACTGTGACTGCGCCAGTAATACAATACCTCTGGTATGTGTACAATGCTTTTTGCCTGTTCGGTAAGGCGTAGAATGATGTCGTAGTCTTGGCTGCCGTCAAACTCCGAGCGGAAGCCACCCACTTTATTGTACAATTCTCGGCTAAAGGCGGTAAAATGGCAAATGTAATTGTAGCCCCGTAGCGTTTCGGGGGAGAAATCCGGCTTACAATGTACAAAAACACAGTTGCTTAAGTCGCCGCTAAAGGTCATTTCGTCCGTGTAAATAAAATCGGCGTTTTGTTCCTCAACCGCCTGCATCATCTTAAACAAAACCGAGGGGGACAGCAAATCGTCGTGGTCAAATAGGGCAATATATTCGCCGGTAGACATGGCCAATGCGGCATTGGTGTTTTCAGAAATACCACCGTTTTTTTCTAATTTCTGGTATTTAATGCGAGCGTCATTTTCAGCATATTCTAAGCAAATGCTTTGCACGTCGCTGTGCGCAGCATCGCTGCCGTCAGCCAGGCATAGCTCCCAATTCGGGTAAGACTGTTGCTTAACCGAGTTAATCATTTCTCTTAAAAAGACCTCAGGTGTATTATACAGAGGCACCAAAATGCTGAATTTTTTAGGATGCTTAAAGGTATAATTTTTTTGCCTTAAAAGTTCCTCGGAGGTGGGTGCGCAGTAATCAATGTAATTTTTTGCTTTATGCATAATGGCGGCAGTGCCCAGCATAGCATTATGCATATTTTTGTTTTTAAGGCGATTGGCAATGCGGCCTAAGGTGGATTTAATACCCTCGGCCCGCAGGTATACTACAAAACGCTTGGTAAAATAAATGCCTCGTTTAATAGCGGTACCAATTGTCCGCTGGGGCTTGGTCATTTTCCAAGCGAAAGAGCGAATAATCTCGTTATATTTTATAGATTCCTGCTCTAAAGCAGAGACCCGTTGCCGAAGCGTTTGATTCTCTAAGCGTAAGGCAAGGTTTAATTTTTCTAATTGCGCCTGCCATTCCAACAGTTCTTGAGTATCAGGCGTATTCCCGTTTTTTTGATCCATTTTCGGGCTCCTTAAAATAGTATTTTTTCTATTTTACTATATTGGCATTTTTTGTGTCAAGTCTTAAAGCAAAAAAGATGTACACCAAAAAACCGAAGCCGTTTAAAGCTCCGGTTTGTAAAATGTTATTTCAACAGCGCTTCAATTTCGGCCTTGGGACGGTAACCAACCGAGGTGGTAACCACCTTGCCGTCTTTAACCAGCGCTAACATAGGAATACTTGAAACGCGGAATTGCATTGCCAGCTCGCGCTCTTCATCTACGTTGATTTTGCCAATTTTAACGGTGTCGGCATATTCCTCGGCCAGTTCTTCTAAAATAGGTGCCAGCATACGGCAGGGGCCGCACCAGGTTGCCC
>CAZUJI010000146.1:0-4470 GCA_964620235.1 uncultured Eubacteriales bacterium | reverse complement strand
TTTAGCTGAGTAGTGCCATACCATTCAATGCCTTGGGTTTTTAAAAATTCCATTTCGCCGCTCAAGCAAGCCTCTATCATTTGCCTACAACGCTGAGATTTTACCGATTTTTCAATTTGACCGTCCATCGAATAGGCTTTAGTGCCCGAGCGGGGTGAGAACGGAAAAACGTGGGCCTTGGCAAACCGCATAGATTTGGCAAATTCTACCGAGGTCAAAAAATCCCCTTCGCTTTCCCCGGGAAAACCTACGATAATATCGGTAGTAATAGAGGGATTATCAAATCTGGAACGAATTCTGGCCACCAAATCAGCGTAAAACGCCGAATCGTAGTGACGATTCATTCGTTTTAAGGTGCTGTCACACCCCGACTGCAGGGATAAATGGACTTGGGGACAGAATTTTGGACAAGAGGCTAAATAGTCTAAGGTGCGGTCGCTAATTTGGTCAGGCTCTAAAGAACCTAAGCGAATACGCGCAATACCGGGGATTTGCACCGCAAGTGCAACAGCATCACACAGCTCTACGCCGCTATCTTGCCCAAAGGCCGAAAGGTTGATGCCGGTAAACACTACCTCGGTAAACCCGTTGGCGGCCACTGCGGCTAATTCCTTTTTAATATCCCCCAAATCTCGGGAGCGAACTCTGCCACGGGCAGTAGGAATAATGCAATAAGAGCAAAAGCGGCTGCAGCCGTCTTGAATTTTAATATACGCCCGCGTACGCTCCGAAAAGGCAGAAATAGAAGGTGTGCAAAACAAATCCCCTTTTTTGTGCTCGGGTATACACACCAGCTTTTTGCGTTCTGCAGAAAAATGTTCTAATAGCTCGGGCAAGCTATCAAAATCTTTGTTGCCAATGATAATATCCGCTTCGGTCATAGCTCCGGCAAGTGTTGGAAATGCCTGCGGGTAGCAACCGCTGAGCACCATAACCGCATTGGGGTACAACCCTCTGTATTTGCGTAATATTTGGCGGCTTTTTCGCACACTTTCGGCCGTTACGGCGCAAGAATGTACAATAAATACATCCGGCACATCCTGCGCATCGGCAGTAGTGTGGCCATTGCGGCGCAGCAACTCCTCCATAGCCTGGGACTCATATTGATTTACTTTACAACCTAAAGTATGAAATGCAATTTTCACAACGTATCTCCTTAAAAAACACTCGCATAATTTATTATTTTTATTATATATCTTTACAAATAAAAGCACAACCTTTTTATTTTAGACAAAAGAAAAAAGCCGAAACAATCGGCTTTTTAAATATTTGTGTGTAATTTTGCTTTATTGTTTTTATCCACCACGGCTTTTGGTTGATAAGGGTAAATCTCTTCATAAGACTCCAGCTCGGCCTCACTGTCTGCGCCAACGGGAATAAGTCCCGTGCAATCGGTGGCAGATGATGCCGACAAATGTTCAAATTCATACGGATCCGGAGCTTTAGGGTTTATTCTTGAATTTTTTTCAGTCATACAAACACTCCTTTAGAAGTAGTATGCGACTGTATTTTTTAAATTTGCATTGAAATTTATGGCAAAAGAGAATAAACCATATTGCGTATTTCGTTTTTAAAATTTTTGTCGGTAGCCAGCATGTGCTGTAAATACACCACGGTAATCTCCTTTTCCATGTGCATAGTAATAAAAGCGCCTGCAGCACCGCCCCAACCAAAATCGCCAAACCCGACGGTGGATTCGGCCAATTCTTGGTCAATAATTGTGCGAACACCCAACCCGTAACTAAAACCGGAGTGTTGTGTTTGGACGTATTGTTGTTGCACGTTTGACGGTAAATGGTCCTGATACATCAGCCGGGTGGTCTCGCGTTTAATTAAAATATCACCGGCGCAAAGCGCGTCGGCAAATTTCATATAATCATTCGCGCCGGTGATAATACCGGCACCACCGCTTTCGTATGCAGAGCCAAACTGATATGAATTATCCAACCCCACGTTTTCACGAACACCGGTATCGGCGTGGTACCAATATTTATCGGCCATTCGTTTTTCTTTTTCAGGTGTTAAGTAAAAACCGGTATCTTGCATACCCAGCGGGTCAAAGATATATTTCTGCATATATTCTGAAAAACGCATTCCCGAAACCCGTTGAATAACCACCGCTAAAACATCGTGGCAAAGGCTGTATTTCCAACCGGTGGAGGGCTCAAACTCTAACGGTTGCTGCGCCAGATATTTGGGTAATAGATCTGTAGGACAAGCACCGCCGGTTTCTTCCCTAAACCTTAAAAGCGCGGGCGATTTTAAATTATAGTTAAACCCCGCCGTCATACAAAACAGGTCCTTTACCGTCATCACGTTTTGTGCCGGTGTTATTTCCCCATTCTCACGCAAAACATTCATATTGGCAAATTCAGGGATATACGTTGCCACCGGATCATCCAAATGTATTTTCCCCTGCTCTAACAATTGCAAGCCTGCGGTACAGGTCATCAGTTTGGTGATAGAGTAGCCGTGATATAAGGTGTTTTCTGTGATGGGTGTTTGTTTCTCAACGCTTGCAAAGCCGGCCGAATGACGGTACAAGGGTTTATGCTTATAATAAATAATACAGTCAAATCCGGGGACACATTTTTCCACTAAAAGCCGGTCTAAAAACAAATCCATTTGCTTTGAAAATTTTGCAATATCCATTTTATGCTCCCTTAATTATGCAAACGGTATTCAATAGAATCTACAAGCGCCAACCAACTGGCCTCAATAACGTCTTTAGATACGCCAACGGTAGACCATGTATGCTTACCGTCTGAGGAGGTAATTAAAACGCGAACCATAGCGGCCGAGGCTTTACCCGTATCAATAACGCGTACCTTATAGTCCACCAATCGCATATTGTTCAGCTGCGGATAAAATACCTGCAACGCCTCTCGCAAGGCGCGGTCTAAAGCATTAACCGGACCGTTACCCTCAGCGGCAGAGATTTGCAGTTTACCGTCTACGCGCACTTTTATGGTAGCGGTAGCCGAGTGCTCGTTGCCGTAGGGCAGCTCGTCCAATACTTTATAGCTTACCAATTCAAAGGACTTTTTAAACAAGCCCAACGTTTTTATAACCAAAATTTTAAAGCTGGCATCGGCGCCTTCAAACTGATAGCCGATATGCTCTAAATGCTTCAGTTTGCTTAAAATCTCTCGCGTTTCGGGCGAAGAGCGATCTAACTGCGGTGCAATTTTATGAATTTTACGAAAAACCGCTGCGCTACCCGTTAACTCTGACATGGGCAGCTTTCTCTCGTTACCAACCGATTCGGGCGAAATATGTTCAAAGGTTTCTTTGCATTTTAGTACGGCATCAGCATGGGTGCCGGCCTTGTGAGAAAAAGCGCTGGAGCCCACGTAAGGTGTATAGCGTTTTACAGATGTATTGGCTATCTCGGCAATATGGTGTGCAGAGATTTTTAATAGACTTAATTTATCTTCGGGTATACAACGGTAGCCCTTTTTAATTTGCAAGCCGGCAATAACCGAAATTATATTAGCGTTACCGCAACGCTCACCCAACCCCAAATAGGTGCCCTGCACCTGCGTTGCACCCTGCGTAACCGCGGTAATGGTATTGGCCACAGCGCACTCTGTATCGTTATGGCAATGAATACCGATTTTTATCGAACTGAATTTTTGGCAGACTACACCAACAATCGCGGCAATTTCTTCAGGGAAGCAGCCACCGTTTGTATCGCACAGCACCAGGGTTTCTGCTCCGCCGTCTATAGCAGCTTGCAGGGTCTGTATTGCATAATCGGCATCGGCCTTATATCCGTCAAAAAAGTGCTCTGCATCATAAAACACGCGCTTATTATGCCCCGTTAAAAAAGCACAGCTGGTGCGAATCATATCTAAATTTTCTTCCGGCGTGGCTTTTAAAACGTTACGCACGTGCAAGAGAGAGGATTTGCCAAAAACGGTAATATATTCTACCCCGCAGGATAAAGCAGCCAGCAAGCCTTCGTCTTGTTCTGCAGGTATATCTTTTTTACGGGTAGAGCAAAAGGTAACCAGCTTGGCAGTTTCTAACTGTAAGGTATTTACCTGCTCATAAAATTCCATCTCTTTGGGATTAAATAAGGGACTGCCGATTTCAATATACCCAATGCCGACCGAATCCAATTCTTTAACGATATTGATTTTATCTCGTACCGAAAAAGAAATGCCGTCAGCCTGCACACCGTCCCGTAAGGTGGTGTCCAACACATCGATTGTACGCATATACCCCATCACCTTTAAAATTTTTTCTTATTATCGCATATTTTTCCTAAATAAACAAGATTATTTTTTATTTTTTACAGCAAACAATAAGGAAAGGAGGTGAAAAAATGAATCATTTATTGCAAATGAACGAAACGCCGACAACAAACGTAGGAGAAACGGCATTTGGCTTTTCGTTAAGCGAATCCAATTATTTTTCTGCTTTGCCCGTTTTTGTGCAAGAAACCATTATGCAGGAAAACGCAAA
>CAZUJI010000145.1:0-4524 GCA_964620235.1 uncultured Eubacteriales bacterium | reverse complement strand
ATCACTTGACCGAAAGGTCAAATATCACTGCGAGACTTGTCTCACAATATCGTTTTTATTAGTTCTGTTATGAGATAGGTTCTATTTAAAGGTATATAACCCACTATGACACTTTCAACCGATGAAAGTGTTTTTTCTTTTATTAAAAACAATGGAAGACAACTTCTTTACGAAGCGTCTTCCGTAGGTGGGAGATTTTTTTATATGGCAGGTATAACCAACATTGTGTCTTCCGCCAAAACCTCTGCTACCGAATTATACTGCATAATAGATTGCTTGGCGGTAGAATACCGTTTGGCAATGTCCCAAAGTCTGTCGCCTTTTTTCGCCAAACACACAACGGCCGAAATATCTTCTTTGGCCTGCAGTGTATCACTAATTTCAAACGCTGTTACGGCATTACATTTATGCTGTGCATACACAGTCGCTTTAATAAGCAAATCCACTTTAATTTCTAACTTATCTTGGTCTAACAGCATATACTGTGTCGCCATAGCCATCATTGCAGGTGTGCACTTAAAATTTTGCGGTATAGATTCTAACGGGCACTTATAAGTAAAATCAACCGACCGTTCAAGGTAGCTTGGTACACCGTCGTTATCATATGCCAATATACACGCCAAAACCGTGCCGTTAATACACAGCTCCTTATTATCTATTTGCACACCGGTGCACTCTGTATCGCACCACATATATACAATTTTTGCGATACTGTTTTGTGTAAACTCTAATGTTTTTTTGCATAAAAAGTGCTCATTTACGGTATGTAATGCTTCCTCAGATACTACCGCTTGTTGCTGCGCTTTATATAAATATTTTGTAGAATAGGCATCGCGCAGTACCGGCATAGGCTCATTTAAAAAAACGTTTGCTGTTACAAAGATTTTGACTTGCATTGAAATGCTTCGTACTTCTCCGGTTAAATTGGTGCGCGCCTTATACTCGCTGCTGCATATTTCTACTGCCGCATCACATTGGCAAAGTTCAGATACTTCATCCACATCTATTATTTGACTAAAGGGCAAAGTATGTTGTAAGTTATGCACCTCGCCCGTATCTGCAGAGTATAAAACATCGGTATATAATTCTCCTTTAGCCACCAGCTTACTGCCAACCACTTTACAGCCCTGCATAACCACCTTGCTATGGGTATATACCAACTTATCAATGGTTGGGTACTCGGTTTCTAAATCAATCATATCTTCTAATAAAGCATATTTTTCGGCCGTTGCAACCAAGTTAGAGCCCGGCAAAATCTGCAAATCCTGCTCTACCGTATCACACTCTACTGCAGATAACGCCGTTACTTTTTTTGTTTGCAACGCTTTTATGCAAAACGCAATAACAGCGTGCACGCTAAATTTTTTCTCACCTATCGCTTTGCAATTGGTGTACCCTACCTTAGTTTGAATTTGAAACATGGGCATTTCTACTTCATTAGGGATATCTACCGTTTTTACAAAGGGCACCGGGTGTTGCCAGCTGCAAATATGATTTTCACTATCGGCGTAAAAAACGGTAACCTCGGCCATACCCTCTATTTGTAATTTTGTGCCCTGCACCGTGCGCGAAAGTATACCGGCATCTATTCGACATTTTAAAATACGGGAAATACCGGGACAATACTCCGGCATAGAAAATTCGGCATCTATTGCCTGCTCGGTCATTTGTTCAGTTAAAATCTCTCTGGCGGCAACACTGTAATCCGTTGTCTTTATATCCATAATGCTCCAACCTCTCGTATGTTATTCTTGCTAAAATATATGTGGTTAAAGTCGTTTATATGCATAAAAAAACGAGGCTTATGCCTCGTTAAATTTTATGTATTTTCTTTTTTAATCCCAAATAGCATCCGTAAAATCCCTTTAAGCATTTTAGGCGACTTTACAACAACAACTTTCATAAACCATTACCCCCAAAATTATTTTATGCAGCACAAGCCTAACAAAATCACTGCAATGGCTAAAATAGGTATAAGCAGTTGTTTTGGGCAAAAGCAAGCCAACAAAAGACCCACCCCAAACGCCACAGCCAACACGCCTTTTTTTGAGCGTCGCTCATACATATCCGCCATCCCCTTATTGTGCGTTTTTACTTTATTATACGCAAAAAGGGAGCAAGGGTTACAAAAATATTTACTTAATCTTCTTTTACAAGCCAAATTAAAAGCGTACCGCTTTTTACCGAGATATGCGCGCTGTCTGCCGCAAAATGGTTGCTCACACCAATAGAAGATGCCGCATACATATTGTAATCGGATAACGGGTATTCTACCCCGTTAAGAGTAACACCAAAAGCATTGCCGCCAAATGCAAAAACAGATAAATAGTAGTTTGCATCTGCAGGGATAACCATTTCGCCATCTTTTAAAACCGTGGCCCAATAGCTGGGCCCGCAAAGCTCAAGCGTTACCTTCGAAGTGGTTAACTCCGCCAGATTTTGCAGCGCAGCGAAGCTTTGGTCGGGTCGACTACCCAAGGCGGCAAACATAGAAATATGCGCAAACCCCTTTTGCAGCGCCAATTTAGCCGCTGCCAGCAAATCGGTATCGTCCTTATGCACCGGCAAGCGGATAATTTCGCACTCTTGCGGCAAAGGGTTGGTGTAAGAATCAAAATCCCCTATAACCGTATGGGGAGTAATACCGGCGCGAATTGCGTGCCGCAAGCCGGAGTCGGCGCAGATTACGTAATCTTGAGGGCCGATGTTTTGTTTTAAAAACATTGGGTCTTCTAACGTGCCGCCTGCAATAATGCAACAACGCTTGCGGGCTATTTCTTTTTGTACTCCCATTCCTTCAGGTCCTTTACTTCGTTATACAAGGAAATATAGCTTTGCAGGCGAGATGCCCCGATTTTACCCTCTTGCGCAGCTTGCAAAATAGCACAACCCTTTTCTTTGGTGTGGCTACAGGTAGAAAACTTGCACTTACCCAAATAAGGCGCAAATTCCTTAAAATAGAACTGCAGATCATCCTTTAAAATAACCTCATAGCGTTCTATATCCAAAGACGAAAAACCGGGAGTGTCTGCCACGTAGGCGCCATGCCCCAATTTATATAACTCCACGTGACGGGTGGTATGGCGACCGCGGCCTAACTTCTCGCTTACGGCGCCGGTTTTTAAGGAGAGCTGCGAAAAAAGCGTATTTAATATACTGGATTTGCCCACACCGGAGTTGCCGGTAAAGGCAGATATCCCGGTAGAGAATTCATTTTTCAGCACATCAGAAAAACCCTCGCCGTTCTTGCAGGAAAGCATATAGTAACGTATACCGGCTAAATCGTAAGCCGATAAAAAGGGCTCAAATTCCCCTAAATCGATTTTATTAAATAGCAAAACCGGCTCTATGCCCTTGCTTTCGGCAATTACGGTTAGGCGGTCAATTAACAACGGATTAGGTTTGGGGAGCGCTTGGGCAGAAACGATGAAAAGCTTATCTAAATTTGCCAAGGGCGGCCGTACCAAACTGTTTTTGCGCGGGTATACCTTGGTTACAGAAGGGGTAGCACCCAAAATATCTAACTCCACCCTATCTCCGGCCATTGGGGCTTGGTCTAAATTGCGCAATATGCCCCTTGGTTTAGCTTCGTATATGGTATTGCCGGCTTCTACATAGCAGAAACCGGCAATGGCTTTAACAATAATACCTTCCATTACTGAACCTCAGAGGATACATTGCTCTCGGGCGGGGTTACCGCACCGGTTTTGGGATACTCGCCAACGGGGCCGTTGGTTTGTTTACTGTTTACAAAATCAACCTCAATGTTCATATAAGAATAGGTTTGCGGTTGGTCACCCTGTGCTTCAACCAGATGGATACTTACGGTAGCCTTTTCTTTGGTGGTATTGGCAATTTCAAAAGAATATTTGCCAACCACGTTAAATAAGGTACCGGCCGACTCGTGGAATTTAACACCGTCTAAATAGGCAACCAATTTTAACTCTTTATTAACAATATCCTTTTCAAAGGGAACCTCAACCTTATAGGTATACGCGGGTACACCGTTGCTAACCTCTAAATTTACAGCGCTACCCTTGGCGGCTTGCGCGGTAGATTTAGGATCGGGGTCTTGCTTAACAACGTAGCCCTGGGGCATATTGCTATTCACCGGCGTAACGGTACCTACCGTTAAACCGGACCGTTCAATTTGTTTTTTAGCGGCGGCCTCGGTCATATTGGTAACATCGGGTACGTCTACGTAAACCACCTGCGCGCCCATACTTACGTATACCTGAATAACAGAGCCTTCGCTTACGTTTTGGTTGCAGGCCGGCACGGTGTGGATAACACGGTCTTTTGCAACGTCTTCATCGGGTTGTTGAATCTCTTCAACTACAAATCCGGCAGCCTTTAACTGCGTAACAGCCGTGGCAACGTCGTAGTTGTATACGTCGGGCACGGTAACTAATTTTTCACCCATACTTACAACAATTTTGATGCTTTGGGTCTTTTTAATCATTTTACCCTCTTTGGGGGTTTGGTCCATAATTACGCCGATTTCATAGTCGGCGCTGTTTAAGC
>CAZUJI010000144.1:0-4558 GCA_964620235.1 uncultured Eubacteriales bacterium | reverse complement strand
GTTAAATACAGTTGTGTTTTCAAACTCGAGTGTAGCATCATTAGCAAAAGAGAAATCTATATTACCGCCAACTTCCATTCGCGTTGCACCCTCGGAAACGGGACCGTTAACCGTATAATCCTTTGTAAAGAAAACGGATTTGCCATTTGCTAAGGTTTCAGCAAAATCATCAAAGGAAGATGCATCTACCACCATTACGGAATCTTCCATAACGTAGTACAAACCGTTAGCCTCAACAACTTTATATCCTTCGGCCACATATTCGGTGGGATCGCTTGTGAAAGAGCCGCCGTAAACATTCAGCTTGCCTCTCATCGGCAGGCTACCACTGAAGGTGCCGCCGTAAATATTCATTATGCCGTTACCCCAGAATGGCGAAATCGCACCTTCAAAAGTGCCATCGTAAATGTTGATAGTACCGTCCTTGCGGTTCTCACTACCAGGCGTAATATAACCGCCCCATCCGCCTACAAAACGGCCATTGCGAATATTAACGGTTGCACCGTTTGTCGCAAAGATGCTCGTTTCCATAGGAATAGCACCGCCGACTGCATCGATGGTACCGTTACCCGTAATTTCCAAAGTGGCCCCGTTAGTAACCCATAGGCCTTTGGAATTTGTAACACCACCGTCTAAATTTGTCATTACAAGCGTATGACCGTTTAAGTCGAATACCGTGTCTTTGGTAATGTAAGCAAATTTTTCAGAGCTGCTCGTTGCCGTATTATATTCAAAGGCAGCGGTAGCACTTATGTCAGAAAGCATTACCACTTTTCCGCCTGCATCAAGCGCGTCGGAAAGCGCTTCTGCGGAATTCACCTTTGCTTCGTGCTGCGGATAAGCCGCGTTTGCATCATACTGATTGTTAAAGCTGTCACTTTCGACAGTATCCTGAGTTGCCAGGATCGTCACATCAAAATTAACTTCACCGCCCTGATATTCGTTACCGGCTTCCTCGTCCATATGTATAGCGAGCGCAAAATAATGGGTTGCGCCTACTGCGAGGGATACATCGCCGGAAACGGACTGTGTACCAACTTCTACGCTGTTACCGGACGTCCAAGAGGTAACGGAACCATACTGCACGTCAGGAACAATGGCATATTCCATAGCCTTGTAAAGATCTTTTGAAACATTTACAACATCAAGTGCTACCTTGTATTTAAGAGCAAGGTTGCCGTTATTCTTGATTGCAAGGTATGCAACCTGAGTTTTACCGGGCTCCCAAAGGGTCTCAGCATTGTTGTTTTGGGCAATAGACCCGGCGCCGAAAATCGGAGAAGTGCTGTTGCTGATATCTTTATACTCGCTTCCGTCGGCATTCATCAAAAGCTGAATGTCGAGCTTACCGGCTTTAATTTTGTTACCCGAAGAGGTAACAGAATCTGTAAACCAAGCGAAGGTGGTGCCGATCAGCATAGAAATGCATACAAGCAACGCCAGCGCACTCATAAGCAATGCGCGCTTGGTGCTTTTGGTTTTTGTCATTAGAATGACCTCCTTTTCAGTTTTGCCAACGTCGGACTTAAATTAACCGTATCTCCCACCGACATCGGCAGGGCGCAGGAGGCGGTTATTGACTTTACATTGCTTTTCGGCAATCCAAAGGCACAACTTCTTACTTCTTCACGATTACTTATTACTTCAAGTTGTGCCCTTGGGTTGCCGCCTATCCCCTACCTGGGGATAGGACGGACTTAAATGAACAAGAAAGGTATGTCATCTAATTTTTAGTTGGTGCGAATACGGAAGGTTGCGCCGTCGGCATCCCAATAGGTGGTGTAGCCGACTGCAGGTTTTAATACCTTATGAAAGGAAAAATCGTGGACCACCATAATCTACGTCGACGACGTTTGTAATATCTACGCTCGGAGCCGCGGGTTCGCCTTATTTCGCAATTTAGGTATTTCAGTTCTTTAGAAAAACCGTTAAAAAGGGTCGATAGGCCAACCAATAAAGCAACAATCAACAAAACGACAGCAACGTTGATCAACCAATATAACACTACGTCGGAACCATTTTGTGGCATTTTGATCTCCTTTACTTTTTAAACCGGCCCCAAATGGGGCGACCCGCCAAGAGCAACGCTACTCGGCTTGCTTAGACTCTGCCGTTTCTTGGGGCACAGTCACTTCCTCGGGCAAAGGTGCTTTTTCGGGCTCTGCCTGCACAGCCGGTGCCTGCGCACCCTCTAACTGCGCCTTAAGTGCCTTAAGCTCTTCCAGCATCTTGGCATTTTCGGCCTTTTCGGCCTCGATCTTCTCTTTTTCAGCCTGCATTTCTTCCATTTGTTCCTTTTTATATCTACGGAACAGATTAAAGAACTTAACGCCTTCGTAGAGAATGATGAGCATAAAGGGGGTAAAGATGCACACGAAATACCCCGGCGTGCTCTTCAGAAAGTTAAAGAAGGTACCAAGACCCGGAATATGGGATTGATATTTACCTAATATGTACGGGTAGGTAACGATGGTGGTGTCGTCTACACCTGTGGTAGTACCGTAGGTAATAAAACCGGGGTTGCCCTCGGCATCGGTGGTTTGCTTGCGGATTTTGTGGGTTATGCTCTCGCCGAAGCTGTCGGTGTCTTGCGACATAAAGGTAATAATGTCCCCTTCTTTTAAGGTAGAGGGCGCTACCTCTTTTACCAGGATGAGTGCGCCGGCTTTAAAATCGGTGGCGGCCATAGAATCCGAATTTACAATGTACATTTTGTAGCCGAACAAATCCCGGTCGTTACGGTTAAAGGTGGTTACCGAAACCACTGTAAAGATCATCATAGATACCGCAAGCAGCACAACCAACCAAACCAGCACGGTTTTGATGATGCTCATCGCCTTTTTCATATTAAGAGTCACTCTCCTCATTATTTTTGAAATATTGCTTAACCGATGCGTAGATTACACGAAACATGTGCTCGGCGTAATTATCGGTCTCAGGCATTTCGCCGTTGAATACTCTTAAGGCAAAATCCAGCACCACGTTTAACATATGGTTCAAAATCAGCCAGGTGGCGGCTTTTGCTCTAAAGGCGGGCTTGAATTTTTCCTCTAAAGGTGTAAAGCGCTTTTTATGTTCTGCAGCCGAATTCTTTTGAAAATAAGGTGAATAATAGTACTGCATATACGCCCGACACTTTTTGCTGTTACCCACCAAAAACTGCCAAATGGCGTAAAAGAATAGCCGACAGCGAGTTTCGAACTCCAGCTCCGTCATATACATGATGGGAATATGCTGCAGCGTTTTTGCAACCAGCTCTTCATCTAACGCCTCAAAGGTTTTAGCCAAAAGGTCCTCCTTGTCGGTAAAAATACGGTAAATATACGCCTCGTTGATGCCTGTGCCGGCCACAATAGCCTTGGTGGTGGTTTTGTCAAGTCCTTGCGCGGCAATAACCGAGATAGTTCTGTCAATTAGCACGCTACGCATTTCTTTAGGACTCACGATATCGCCCCTTTACAAAAAATTAGTGTTTACTACATTTTCCACTAAAAAAAAGGCCTACTATCCCATATACAGCTATTCCAACAACCTTTTTTTATATGCAAAACCTTAAAGTGCGCCCTGCTTTTTTTCGCAGAGTTCCACACTCTGCTTATTTATTGAAAAAACACCACTAAAAAAGCCAAATCTGTTTTGGGTTGACGGCGTTTTTTGACGGCTTTAAAATCCCTCTACCATTACCACCTTGTTAATGTTATCCCTTTTTAGTTCTAAAGAAGAATGAACGTATCGTTCCAGGGTAATTTGCGGGCTGGCATGCCCTAAGATCTCGCTTAACGATTTTATTTCAAATCCCACTTCCACACATCGGGTGGCAAAGGTATGTCGCAGGGTATGAAAGTGCACACCGTTCAGACCGCAATCCTTGGTATACTTTTCCATTTTATATTGTAAGGTCCGTGGCTCTACAAAAACATTGGGTAAGCCGGTAAGCACAAAGGCTGAGGACGTTGTCGGACAAATTTTTTTACAAAGTTTCAAAGTGTAATCGCTTAATGGAATAATCCGGACGGAATGGTCGCTTTTGGGATCGCTGATAATTATTTTTGTTTTATTCTCGGTATTTTCGTCAAAATCCTTTAGCCGTTGCATAGTAGAATTGATTTTGACGACCCCTTCTTTTAAAGAAATATTCTCCCAACGCAGGGCACAGATCTCTCCAATGCGCATCCCGGTAAGCAAAGAGAGCAGGGTGCCGAATTTACAATCGTCCATATCCTTTAATAGATATTGCACGAACCGCAACTGTTCATCTTTCGTTAAGACCCGCATCTCCTTCTTTTGTTCTTTAGGATAATAGATATCAATATTCGGTAAAACACCCAGGTACTGCCGGGAGGTATACTTTAATATGGCGCGAAGAACAGTCAAGATATCCTTGACCGTTTTTGGGGACAGTTCTTCTTCATATAATAGTTGCTGCGTAAACTGTTCCACCAAAGGCGTAGACAGCGCCGTGACAATGTATTCCCCCAGTTTGGGTTTTACGTGCTTTTCCACGATGGTACTGTATTTGACGTAGGTTGAGTCCTTAAGTCGTATCTTGTTGAGCCGT
>CAZUJI010000143.1:4323-4566 GCA_964620235.1 uncultured Eubacteriales bacterium | reverse complement strand
GATAAAATGTCTGTACAAAAGCCAACCTCATACTGAGGTGTACCATTGGTTGCCGCAGCAATTTCTCCACGGGAATCAATTAAAGACACTCTTTGCGGTATATGAGAAAGCAGACGAGTAATATCACGCAAAAACGTGGTTTTTCCACTGGCCGGCGGGCCCGCAATTAAAACGCTCCCTTGCTTGGCAAGAGGCAAAAAGGGTGTTGCAATATTTTTTATTTGCTTAGCTATGCGTATATTT
>CAZUJI010000143.1:0-4313 GCA_964620235.1 uncultured Eubacteriales bacterium | reverse complement strand
ATTTATGGAGGATATATTTCTAAAAGATACAAGCTCTCCTCCTTGATATACAGCGCTACCGGTAATGCCCGCGCGGTGACCGTTTTTTAATGAAATGTATCCTTGGCGTATTTCGTCACTATGGGTATATACACTGTTTTCGCACAAACCGACGAAACAGCTTTGCAGCTCCAATTGGTTTAATTTATATGCATCCTCATTTGGTAAAAAAGTAATTTGGCTACCGCATATAAATCTTTGGGTTCCGTTGATTGTAAGTACTATGGGTGCGCCGGCAACCAAGCGGATTTCAAAAATATCTTTTATTATGTTTTTCGGCAAAGCATACAATATGTTTTTTACAACGGACGGTAGATACTCTATAGCTGCGTAAAATCCGGCCAAATTATTTTCAAATTCCATATTTTGACTTGTCCCCTTTCTTTGTTTTAGTGTATGAGACAAGCAAAACAAATAGAACCGTCTTGACGAATTGCATAAAAATGATAAAATAAAAAGCGACGGATGTACTCCGTCGCTTAAAATATTTTTATTGGCTTAGTTTTTCGCGAATCATATAGGCTGCTTTGTATATATCGCCGCCGCCCATTGTAATAATCAAATCCCCCGATTTGGCAGAAGCGCAGGCCGCGCAGGCCGCTTCTTCAAAGTCTTTCACGCAGGTGCAATTGGCAATTTCTTCTGCCAAATCCTCCGAACGGATGCCTGTTACGTTCTTTTCGCGCGATCCCATAATGGGGGTTAAAATCACCTCGTCGGCAATAGAAAGGGCTTTTATAAACTCATATTTTAATAAATCGGTTCTGGAGAAGGTAAAGGGCTGAAAAATAGCAATCACCTTTTTAAAGCCCAAGGCTTTGGCAGCTTGTAAGGTAGCGGTTATTTCGGTGGGGTGATGTGCGTAGTCGTCGGCCAATAAAATAGCGTTAAACTCTCCCAATTTTTCAAATCGTCGGCCGGCACCGCCAAAGGCTTGTACCGACGCAACAATTTGCTGTACGTCTACACCGTTAATATGCGCCGCCGCAAAGGCCGCAAGCGCATTATATACATTATGCTCCCCAGGGATAGAAAGCTCAATCTGCGCCATTTTTTGGCCGTTATTTTCAATGCCAAAGCGCATACCAAATCGGCCGGGCTCAACGTCTACGGCACGGTAATCGTTACCGGCCTTTAGTCCGAAGGTAATGATTTTACCGCCGTAATTTTTGCAGGCCGACATTGCTTTAGCGTCATCGCCGTTTACAATAACGGTTTGGGCCATATCTACAAACCTGGTAAAGGATTTGATTAAATTCTCCATTGTGCCAAAGTAGTCCAAATGGTCGTTATCGATATTCAAAAGCACCGCCGTATCGGGCGAAAGCTGCAAAAACGTATCCACGAATTCACAGGCCTCGCAAACCATCGTTTCACTTTTACCGGCAATACCGTTGGCATCAATTAGGGGTAACCGCCCGCCAATCACGGCAGTAGGGTCTTTGCCGCCCTGAAGTAATATTTGCGTTAGCAACGAAGTTACCGTAGTTTTACCGTGGGTACCGCAAACACCAATTACGTTGCCAAATTTACGGGTAATTGCGCCCAACATATGCGAACGCTCGATGGCAGGGATACCTGCAGCGCGGGCTGCAACCAGCTCGGGGTTATCTTGTGCAATCGCAGCCGAATAAATAAGCATCTCAGCATTACCGATGTTTTTAGCATCGTGCCCCATAAAAATTTCAATACCCAATTTGCGCAGCCGTTTAATAGGGTCACTTTCGTTGTTGTCTGAGCCTGTAATACTATAGCCCAGGCTATGAAGTATTTCGGCAATCGGGCACATACCCGACCCACCAATACCAATCATATGCACACGCTTTGCAGCGGATATTATTTGGTCCTCTTGCAATACTTTTTTCATAATACCACTCCTTTGTCTGCTTCTATTATATTGCTTTTTATTCCAAAAATAAACAATTTTTTGTATTTAGGCGGTAAAAAAATGAAATTTATGCTTCCACCCCATATTTTAACATGTTTAAACACCCTAAACAATGCCGGTTTTGAGGCGTTTGTTGTAGGCGGTGCTGTGCGCGACCATTTAATGGGGTTAAATCCAAACGACTATGATATTGCCACCAACGCCCGTCCCGACAACGTAAAACAATTATTTGAAAAAACCGTTGCCACCGGCGAAAAGCACGGCACAATTACCGTTTTTTCAGATGCACAGCCAATAGAGGTTACCACCTACCGCAGCGACGGCGACTATTTAGACAGCCGCCACCCAAAAGAAGTAAGCTTTAAGAACAGTATTGCCGACGATTTAAGCCGACGGGATTTTACCGTAAACGCTTTTGCTTACCACCCACAAAAAGGTATGCTTGACCTATTTTGTGGGCAACAGGATTTAGAAAATAAGCTTCTTCGCACTGTGGGCAATGCCTCCGCCCGTTTTAACGAGGACGCCTTGCGGATTATGCGGGCATTCCGTTTTGCATCGCAATTAAATTTCTCTATCGACGATGAAACACTTTCTGCTGCGTTAAAGCAAAGCCACTTGCTTATAAATATAAGTGCTGAACGCATTGGCGTAGAGTTTATTAAACTGTTATGCGGCAAAAAGCCTGAATGTATTATCCAATTATTGCAAACCGACATTCTGAGCCGTTGGGGTATTATGTACAATGGTTGTGAATTAGATGCTTTGGGGCAGATTCCCGCATCCCCTGAGGCGCGAATGGCTCTATTTTGCTACTTAACCGGCAGCGATCCAAAAACAATATGCACCAAATTAAAATATTCAAAACGGTTTACGCAGATAACCGACGCAATGCATAGGCAGATAATAAACGGTCCTATTAAAACGGCTTATGAAATGCGTAAGGCCTTTCCGTTAATGAATACAAAACAATGGGGGATTTATTTTAAAATTTGCCACGTATTATTTACCGAAGATACAGAAGCAATTGCGTATTTTAACGAAATCAAGGAGCAAAACCTGCCTTGTTGTATTGCTGATTTAAATATATCGGGCGATGACATGCAAGCCCTTGGTATAAAAGGCGTTGCTATAGGCAAAACGCTACAGTATCTTTTAGAATCAGTACTACAAAATCCTATGGAAAATCAAAAAGAAAAGCTTATGGTACTTGCCAAAGATTTTCAAAAAACATTATAAACAAAAAACCGGCCGACTCATAGAATGTACTATAAACATTCTATGAGTTTTTTTGAGGGTGGTTTTGTGGTTTATTCTATTTTAGGCGGCGATAAACGTCAAATATATTTGGCCGAATACTTGCAGAAATCGGGCAATACAGTAAAGCTTTTTGCCAATAATGCACTTGATTTATCTGCTTTTAATTGCGCAGAAGCGTTAACCGACACGTTGGAGCACACAGATATACTTTTGCTACCTCTACCCTGTTCTAAAAACGGTGTTACGTTAAACGCACCATTTTATGAGAAAAAAATTGAACTGCAGGATATTATTGCGAATTGCCCCAAAAAAGTAATAATATTAGGCGGTAAATTGCCTACGCCTTTCGTTACGGCTGCTGCAACCAAAGGCATTGTTGCCGTAGATTACGCCAACGATGAAGCGTTGCAAATTGCAAACGCCATACCCACTGCAGAAGAAGCCATTAAAATAGCAATAGAAAACACAGAAACCACTTTATATTCTTCAAATATTTTAATTACCGGATTTGGACGCATCGGCAAAATATTAGCGCGATATTTAAGAGCGCTTGGCGCAAGCGTAACCGTTTCTGCCCGAAAAGAAAGTGATATTGCCTGGATTAAAGCTGAAGGCTTTACCCCGATATACACCTCTAAAATCAATACTGTACTGGCTAAAACAGATATTGTTTTTAATACGGTTCCTTTTATTATTTTTAAAGAAAACGAGCTGCAGTCTTGCAGCAAACACACTTTACTGATTGATTTGGCCAGCGGCGGTGGCATAGATTTTGCAGCTGCGGAACGACTGCAATTAAAAGCCGTTCACGCATTGTCCTTACCCGGTAAAACCGCCCCAAAAACCAGCGCATACATCCTTTATCAAACTATTAAAAACATTACCAATAAAATTCATACCCATGAAGAACGGAGCAGCATATGAAAGGTGTAAAAATCGGCTACGCCCTTTGCGGCAGCTTTTGTACGTTAGATAAATCCATTGAACAATTAAAAATTCTCAAAGATTTAGGCGCCGATATATTCCCTATTTTTTCGTCGATTGTATATTCTACCGACACCCGATTTGGTAAAGCAAACGATTTGAAAAATACCGTAGAAGAAATTTGTGAAAAACCCATATTACA
>CAZUJI010000142.1:0-4572 GCA_964620235.1 uncultured Eubacteriales bacterium | reverse complement strand
TACAAAAATGCAATATTTTATGCAAAAATTCCCCATTTTGGTAACAATACTGTAACACACTTTTAAGGAAAGATGTGGTATAATACTTTAGCGCATAGGTTGCTTTAATCCTGAGATATTGCGCAAAATAGTATGTTTTTTCATAAACTCCCTATTATTAGAAAGGAGGTACCGCTTATGAAGGATTACGATTTTGATTTGTTTTACAAAGAACCAGATGATGATGGCAAAAAGAGTGACGAGCTCTCTAAAACCTCGCAGTTTGATGCCGTGGGCGCAAAAGAGCCCGCTAATGATTTAGACACCGAGTTTGATTTAGAAAGCTTTCGTCGGGAGTACAACCAACAAAAACAAAGCAAAAATAAAAAAGCTCAAAAAATGAATATCATTGACCGCGTTTTGGCCTGGTTTAAAGGGTTAAAAGACGGTAAAAAGCCCGGCACCAAAAAGAAGCGCGCCGCCATTGGCAAGATTATATTATCGGCCTTTTTGGTTTGCGTTATTACCGGTTGCTTATTGGTCAGCGCGTTTATGATCTACGTTTTTGGCTTTGTAGACGACACCATTCAAGAGGATTTAGACGAATTGGTGTTGAATTTTACAACGGTACTGTATGTGCAGGATGAGCAAGGGGAGTGGGTGGAGTATCAACGGCTCCACGGGCAGGATAACTGTATTTGGGTCAGCTTTGAGAATATTCCCGAGCAGTTAAAACAGGCCTACATTGCGGTAGAAGATAAACGCTTTAACCAGCACAACGGCGTTGACTGGAAGCGTACCTTTGCCGCCTTTGCCAATATGTTTTTAGACTTTTTCCCCTCAAACCAGGGTGGTTCTACCATTACCCAGCAGTTGGTTAAAAACCTCACCGGCGACAATAAGCAGGATGCTATGCGTAAAATCCGCGAGATTATGCGCGCCCGCCGTTTGGAGGAGGAGTATTCTAAAGATACCATTTTAGAGTGCTACCTAAATAAAATTGCTTTGGGCAACGGTATTTGCGGTGTAGAGGTTGCAGCCAACTTCTATTTTGACAAAACCACCAGCGAGCTTACGTTAGCAGAGTGCGCCGCCTTGGCCAGTATGGCCAAAGAGCCGGAGTATTACCGCCCCGATAAGCACCCCGACAATAACAAAAAACGTCGCGACTTGGTTTTAAGCCTGATGTTAGAGCAGGGTTATATTACCCAAGAGGAGCACGACCAAGCCGTGGCTGAAGAAATTACTATTGTAGCCACCCGTGAGAATATCAACGAGATGGAGATTAACTCTTATTTTGTTGACGCGTTGATTTCTGAGGTGGTTGAGGATTTGGCAGAGGAATACAACTTCGACAGAGCCTACGCCTCCAATAACTTCTACAATGGCGGTTACAAAATCTATTGCACCCTAAACCCCGACGTGCAAGAGATTATGAACGACGTGTTTACCACGCCTTCTTACTTTAATATTAAAGACAAAAATGGCAACAACGTAGAAGCGGCTATGACCGTTATGGACTACGAGGGCCATATTGTGGGTATGATTGGCGGCCAGGGCAAAAAAACCGTAAACCGCGGCCTAAACCGCGCCTGGAGCTCGCCCAAGCAGCCCGGCTCTACCATGAAGCCCTTGGCGGCCTATTCTCCCGCGTTAGAGTACAATATGATTACCTTCTCTACCTTGCTGGAGGATGATACCGATTTTAAAATCGACGATAAAAAATGGCCGGTCAACTGGTACGATAAATACGGCGGCAAATACACCGTGCAAAAGGCCATAGAGCGTTCGGTAAATACCATCCCCGTAAATTTGGTGGCGCAGCTTACCTTGCGTAAATCCTTTGATTTTGTTACCAAAAACTTAGGCATTACCACCTTGGTGGACAGCCGCGATGAGGACTTAACCCTTTCTTCTTTGGGTTTGGGCGGCTCCAGCAAGGGCATCACCACCACCGAGTCGGCGGCAGCCTATGCGGTATTTGGTAATCTGGGTAAGTATTACGAGCCCACCACCTACGTGAAGATTACCAACCAGTACGGTACCGAAACGGTTTTAGAGCATCATTCTACGGCTAAAATCGCTATGAGTGAAGACACCGCCAATATTATGAACCATCTGCTGCAAACCGTTATTTACGGCAGCCAGGGTACCGGTAAAGAGGCTGCAGCCTTTAGCAGCACCTTTAAGGCCTATGCCAAAACCGGTACCAGTAGTGAAGACTACGACTGTTGGTTTGTAGGTGGCACGCCCTATTACGTAGGCTCTTGCTGGTACGGGTACGATTACCCCGCGCAGGTGCAGCGTAAGCACGGCGCCCTTTACCTGTGGCGAGATACTATGAAGCGTATTCACGCTGATTTAGAAGCCAAAGAGTTCCCTGAGAGCAATTACGTTACCAAGCGCAAATATTGTACCGAAACGGGCTTAATCGCCACCGAAAAGTGCACTTCCACCTCGGTGGGCTGGTATAAAACCAGTTATATGCCTACTTGTACAAAGCACCGCGGTGATATTACCGAGGAAATTCCCGATGAGACCACCTCCTCGGGTGTATCCAGCGGCACCTCTTCGGGGGCAACCTCCTCTACAGCGGGTAATTCTTCTACCGCTTCGGGTAGTGAGTCGCAGGTAACCACTTCTAACGTATCTTCGGCGGTTTCTTCGGCGGTTTCTTCGGCAACCGTTACGTCTTCGGCCACTTCATCGTCCGATACCGCATCTCCGCAAGCGCAAAACACATCAGATACACAGTAAAATGAGGGTAGTATAATGGCAATATGGTATGATGGCAATAAAAATTTATCCGAGAACCGTCACGAAGAAAACGGCGTAGTCTATTTTGTTCGCGGCGTTACGCAAATTGAGGACATTCGCTACGAGCGATATGCGGTGCAAACCCATTTTATCGAGCGGGGCGAATCCTACGTAGAGCTGATGAAAAAATATATTCTGCCTTTATATCGGCAGGGGGATATCGTCAGTATCAGCGAAAAGGTCGTTTCTATGTGCCAAAACAACACGGTAGAAAAGTCGGAGGTAAAGCTGGGCTTTTTTGCCAAAACCCTTTCTAAATTCGCCACCACCAACAACAACGGCATTGGTATGAGTGAGCCGTATAAACTGCAGCTGGCAATCAATATGAAGGGCTTGCCCTTGGTGCTGTGGGCGGTATTCTGTGCTGCCGTAGCTCGCGTGTTTGGCAAGCGCGGCGTGTTTTATGAGATTGTAGGCCAAGACGTAGCCGGTATCGACGGGTTTTACAGTCATTCCGCTTTTGACGTATACCACGATTTGGCGGTGCTTAACCCCAAAGAGCCGGATAAGGTTTGCAGCGAGATTCGCGAAAAAACCGGCGTTTCCTGTATGGTGGTAGACGCCAACGATATTGATATTCAAATCTTAGGCGCATCGCCCGACATTGCCGACGAGCCCGCAAGCTTCTTGGCCGCCTTAATCGGCGATAACCCCGCTGGGCAAGACGACGAGCTGACGCCCTTTGTTTTAATTCGCAACATTGGCGATGCCGAAGCAATGCCCTACACCCCGGTAAAAGAAAAGACCGATATGTAAATTTAAAAGAGCAGTTAAGAGGTTATCTTAACTGTTCTTTTTATTTTACCGACCCTAACATACCCGAAACAAATTGCCGTTGCATTAAAAAGAAGATAAAGGCGGTGGGTAGAGTGGTTAGCACAATGCCGGCCATAATCATTCCGTAGTCGGGGGTATAAGAGGCACCCATAGTGGATAAAATTAGTGGCACCGTTTTTTTAGAGGTAGAGCGCAACGTTACCAAGGGCCATAAATAACTGTTCCAGCTGTTCATAAAGGTAATAATGGCCGCCGCCGCATAGGTAGAGCGCATTACCGGCATATACATTTTTAAAAATATGCCGAATTCGCCGACGCCGTCTATACGCGCCGCCTCTACAATCTCTTTCGGAAAAGCCTTGGTATTCTGCCGAAAGAAGAAAATTATAAACGCGGTAGAAATTGAGGGCAAAATCACCGAGCCAAAGCTGTCCAACCCAATAAATTCCAGCCCTAAATTGTTAAAAGAGGAAAAAAGCCGAAACAAAGGCACCATCAGCGTGGCAAAGGGCACCATCATTGAAAGCAATAGCAAATGAAATAATCTGTCCCGATTCTTGGTGCGAAATACCTCAAACCCGTACCCGGCCATAGAAGAAACGAAGATAGACAGTAAAGTGGCAATTACCGAAATAACGGCTGAATTTTTAAGGGCGTTTAAAAATCCCCATTGCTCAGAAAATAAGCTTTCAAAATTTCGCAAAAGCTGATTACCGATAGAAAATACGCCTCGGTTAATATCCAGCGTTGTGTTGGTAGAGCAAATAAGCATCCATAAAAAAGGGAACACCGACACGAATGCCAGTAGGCTTAAAAAAGCGTATTTAAAAATCAAACTGCGTTTTTAATGCATTTTTGCGGTCGCCTCCCACTCTGAATTGCAACGCCGATAAAGCGGCAATCATTAAAAATACCACAAAGGCCACCGCCGCCGCATAGCCAAAATTGGGGTTATATTTAAAACATAAGTTATAAATATATTGCGATATAGTCACCGTA
>CAZUJI010000141.1:0-4583 GCA_964620235.1 uncultured Eubacteriales bacterium | reverse complement strand
GGCGAATTTGTCGGAAATATTAGGAAAGTAATTTTTTGAGGTTGGTATATGGCACATTTAAAAATTGCGCTGCTGCAAATTGCCCCACAGGCAGCTTAGAGGGCAACCTGCACAAGGGGATACGCATCTGCCAAGAAGCCAAGTTCATAGGGGCTTCCCCTTCTCACCCGCTACCGCGGGAGCTCTCCCAAAGGGAGAGCCTTTTTTATTAGAGTTACAAGATGCACTGCATTTTTTGCAAAAAAAGATGGAAAAATCGCGAAAATATGGTATACTGGTAAAAGATTTGGTAAAGGAGATTGGGAATGGAGCACTTTTTTAAATTAAAAGAGCGTGGTACAACGGTAAAAACCGAGTTTATTGCCGGTATGACCACCTTTTTTGCAATGGTATATATTTTAATGGTTAACGCCAATATGTTTGCCAACCCCTTTGGCGACGGGTCAAATCCGCTGGGGGTTTCTTACGGCGCCATTTACATTGCCACCGCCATCTCGGCGGTTTTGGGCACGGTTTTGGCGGGGCTACTGGCCAATCTGCCCTTGGCGCAGGCCAGCGGTATGGGTCTAAACGCCTTTTTTGTGTACACGGTTTGTATTGGCTTTGGCCTTTCTTACGCCAACGCGCTGGTTTTAATTTTAATTGAGGGCCTTACCTTTATTTTGCTGACGGCTACCGGCCTACGCAAAAAAATATTCGACGCGCTGCCCAACGCAGTGCGGGTGGCCATTCCCTCGGGCATTGGCTTGTTTATTGCCCTTTTGGGTCTGCAAAACGCCGGTATTGTGGTGCCCAGCAGCTCTACCTGCGTAGATTTGGCCTCTTTTAACCTTTTACACCAAAGCTGGGGCAACATTATGCCTATGGTGGTTACCATTTGCACTCTACTGGCCATTGTAATTATGAGCCATAAAAAAATCCGCGGCGCCGTGCTGATTGGCATTTTGGGCGGTATGGGCTTATATTATTTATTGGGCCTTACGGTAGAGGGCTTTTATCAGCAGTTAGATATTCAATTTATCAGCCCCTTTGCGGCCTTTAGCGAGTTTACCACCCAATCCTTAGGCAAGGTGTTTACCGAGGGGTTTGATTTTTCGGCCTACACCGCGCAGCACGGCAACGCCAACCTGATTTTAACCATCGTTACCACCGCGCTGGCCTTTTGTATGGTAGATATGTTTGACACCTTAGGCACTCTGTACGCCGCCTGTGAGCGGGCCGATTTGTTAGACGACAAGGGCGAACCGCTGAATATGAATCAGGGTATGCTGTCCGACGCCATAGCCACCACCGTCGGCGCCGTTTGCGGCACCTCTACGGTTACCACCTTTAGTGAGGTAAACGCCGGTGTTGCAGCGGGCGGCCGCACGGGGTTAACCTCGGTTTTTTGCGGCGGGTTCTTCTTTATTGCTATGTTTTTAAGCCCCATTGCCCAATTGGTGCCGGGCTGTGCTACGGCAGCGGCGCTGATTTACGTAGGCCTTTTGATGATGGCCTCCATTAAAAACATCGACTGGAACGATTACAGAATTTGCGTGCCCGCCTTTTTAACCTTAGCCATTATGCCCTTTACCTACAACATCTCCTACGGCATTGCCTTTGGTTTGATTTCTTACATCGTTATCAGCGTATTTTGCGGCGATATTAAAAAGATCAAGGGCAGTTCTTGGGTAATTGGCGCGTTGTTTGTGGCTATGCTGCTGTTAACCCATTAAGATGTTGATACCTTGACACCTTGTTTTTGGTTTTATATACTGATTTTGGAGGCGATACTATGGCAAAAAATCAATTGCTGTGGCAATCTGTAAAATTCACGTTGTTTTCTATCTCGGCAGGCATTATTCAAACCGGCTCCTTTGCCCTGCTGTACGACCTTTGCAAAATGGCCTACTGGCCGGCGTATTTAATCTCGCTGGTGCTGTCGGTGGTGTGGAACTTCACCTTTAACCGTCGGTACACCTTCCAATCGGCGGCCAATATTCCGGTGGCTATGGCTAAGGTGTTTGGGTTTTATCTTGTGTTTACTCCCCTTTCTACCTGGCTGGGCCAAGTGGCCGAAACGGCGGGCGTAAACGGCTACCTTGTGTTTGCCATAACCCTGCTTTGCAACTTTGTGCTGGAATTTTTATTCTGCAAGCTTGTGGTATACCGCAATCAGGAAAACACCCGCGTGAAAAAATAAAGCTACGTACAAAAAAAGCAGACAGTTTCAGCTGTCTGCTTTTTTTGTAAAATTATATCTCGGTGCGGCCCTCTAAGGCGCGGGAAAGGGTCACGTCGTCGGCGTACTCCAAGTCGCCCCCTACGGGGATACCGTAGGCCAAGCGGGTAACCTTAATGCCTAAGGGCTTAATGTTGCGGGTTAAAAAGCTGGCGGTGGTTTCACCCTCTACGGTGGAGTTGGTGGCCAAAATCACCTCTTTGACCCGGTCATCGGCCAAGCGGGCCATCAGCTCTTTAATGCACAGCTTATCGGGGCCTATGCCGTCTAAGGGTGACAAAGCGCCGTGCAGCACGTGGTACAGCCCCTTAAACTTGCGGGTACGCTCAAAGGCAATGGTGTCCTGCGCATCTTCTACCACGCAAATGACCGAGCGGTCCCGCTGGTCGTCGCTGCAAATAGAGCAGGTTTCGTGCTCGGTTAAATTGCAGCACACCTTGCAGTATTTAATCTTCTCCTTAGCCTCGCTCAGGGCGGTGGCAAAGGCCTTGGCGTAGTCTTCGGGCTGCTGCAGCACGTAAAAGGCCAGGCGCTGGGCGGTTTTTTTGCCAATGCCGGGCAAGCGCTCAAAATTCTCAATGAGCTTTTGCAGCGGTACAACGTTATATGCCATAGCTTAAAATACTCCCGGAATATTTAAATTGCCGGTAATGGCCGACATCTCGTTCTCTTCGGTGGTTTGGGCTTGGCGAATAGCCTCGTTCACGGCTACGGTGAGCAAATCCTCCAGCATCTCTACGTCCTCAGGGTCTACAATGTCGGGGTTGATTTCAATACGCTTTACCTCGTGCTTGCCGCTAACGGTAACCTTTACGGCATCGCCGCCGGCGGTGGCCACGTACTCACGGGCGTCTAAATCCTCTTTTAAAACGGCCATATCCTCTTGCATTTTTTGGGCCTGCTTTAACATTGCGTTTAAATTATTGGGGCCGCCTGCGCCGCCCGGAATTCTTGCTTTCATAGGTAACTTCCTTTCAAAAAAAATTAAAACGTGGGCGGAACCTCAAGTTGCGCCAGCTTGCGTTTAATATCCTCCAACGGGTCTTGCTGTGTGGCGGCCTTGGGCTTTTGATAGGGGCCCAGCTTATACTGCTTGCCCAGCACCTGCTCAGCCGCGGCGCGAATATAATTGCGGTAAATAGGATTGCTCCCCCGCATTAAATCTAAAAATTGGGAGTTTTGGGAATCAATCAGCAACGTATCGCCCTTAATATAAGCGGCCGACCCGCCTAAAATACCCGCCATTAAGGGACAGGTGGCGGTAAGCTCTTTTAAAATTTCATCCCACTGGGGCAGAGCAGCCTCTGCTTGGGGCGCCGTTGGCTGCGGCTGCGCCGATATCTCTTCGGCCACGGGGGGCTCGGGCAGCAGGGGCTCGTCGGCCTCGGGGGGTGGCTCGGGCAGATCCTCCTGCGGGGCGGGCTGCGGTGCCGACGGCTGCGGTGCAGGGGCAGGCTGTGCCGATGCTGCAGGTACACCCTTTTGCAGGGCGGCCTCTAACCGCTCAATGCGGGCCAAAAGCCCTTCGGGCTGGGCCAAAAGCCGGGGTGTGCACAGGCGAATAACCGCCATCTCCAGCTCGCTGCGGCGGTTGGCGGTGGTCATACGGTCTAACGCGGTGGGTAAAACGTGCAAAGCCAGCAAAATACGCTCTAAGCTGTGCTCGGCGGCCTGAGCCACCAATTTTGCCCGTTGCTGCACCGAGCAAACCACCAGGCCCTTTTCGTCGGGGATGGTTTTTAAAATCATTAAATCGCGGTAGTGGGCAATTAAATCCTCACACAGCCGCTGCATATCTACCGCGGCGGTGTAAACGGTATCTATCTGCCGAATGCAGGCCGGGATATCGCCCTTTAAAATATGGTTGCAAAGTTCAAAAATATGGTCTTTGCCCGCCATAGCGCAGGCCGACTCTACGTCTGCCTCGGTAACGGTGCCGCCACGGGCAGCGCAAAGGTCTAAAATCGAGAGCGCGTCGCGCATACCGCCGTCGGCAACCGAGGCAATCAGCTGTGCGGCGGCCGGCTCAATGGCAAAGCCCTCTTGCTGGGCAACGTACTGCAAACGCTCTACGATTACCTCAGGGTCAATGCGCCGAAAATCAAACCGCTGACAGCGGGACAAAATGGTGGCCGGCAGCTTGTGCACCTCGGTGGTGGCCAAAATAAATAAAATATGGGCGGGCGGCTCCTCTAAGGTCTTAAGCAAGGCGTTAAAGGCGCCGGTAGAAAGCATATGCACCTCGTCTATAATATACACGCGGTACTTGCCCACTGCAGGGGTATAGGAGGTTTGCTCTTTTAAATCACGGATATTGTCAACGCCGTTGTTGGAGGCGGCGTCAATTTCTACAATATCTAAC
>CAZUJI010000140.1:0-4626 GCA_964620235.1 uncultured Eubacteriales bacterium | reverse complement strand
CATTTAGAGGTGGTTCGTCGCTTACGCGACTGCGAGGGTGTACCCAAGATGGTGCACAAATCCCCTGTAGAATTGTATGATTACGTTACAAAGAACTGCGAGCTCGTAAACAAGCACGTAGGTGAATTGTATTATGCCTGCCACCGCGGCACCTACACCTCCCAGGCCAAAACCAAAAAATTAAACCGCTTATGCGAGTTAACCCTGCGGGACACCGAATTATGGAGTGCGCTGTTAGAGCAAAACACCAAGGCGGTCACCGACGGACTGTGGAAAACGGTGTTATTTAATCAGTTCCACGACATACTCCCCGGCTCCTCGATTACGGCGGTACACGAAATTGGTGAAAAAGACCTGACCGAGGTATTAGAGGGCTCGGAAAAGGTGTTGGACGAGGTATTATCCTCGTCGGTAGACAGTGAAGAAAACGCCATTACCGTATTTAACTCCTTAGGTTGGGCACGCAGCGCTTGGATTATCCTGCCCGAGGGGTATACCTCGGCCACCGATGCTGAGGGTGCGGTCTGCCCCACCCAGACGGTTGACGGCAAAACCTATGCTTTGGTGAGCGCGCCGGCATTGGGCTATGCCCCCTACCGCTTGGGTAAGGCTGCCGCCTTAAAAGCCGAGCCTAAAGGCGACCTTGTGTTAGAAAACGAGCATTTAAAGGCCGAGTTTAACGCAAGGGGTGAGCTTTTACATTTGGTAGACAAGGCCAGCGGCACGGAGTGCCTGTCGGGCGCTTCTAACTGCTTTAGAATGTACGGCGATGCCCCCACCTTTAGCGACGCTTGGGATATTGACAGCTTTTATGAGCAAAACGAGGTAGCTTTAGAGGACGGCCAAGTCGCACCCGAGCACCAAGGCCCGCTGTACAGCAGTATTGTTATTACCAAAAAGCTACACAACTCCACCCTACGGCAACGGGTCAGCCTAAAGCAAGGCAGCCGTCATTTGGATTTTGAGACCGAGGTAGACTGGAACGAGACCCACAAGCTCTTAAAGGTGGAATTTAACACCAACATCCACACCGAGGAGCTGCTGTCGGATATTCAATTTGGCTACGTGAAGCGCCCTACCCACAAAAACCGGCAATACGATGCCGACCGCTTTGAGGTCTGGCAGCACAAATGGTCGGCCTTGTGCGAGGCCAAGCGTGGTTTGGCCCTGCTCAATGACTGCAAGTACGGCATTAGTGCCAACGGTAAAAAAATGAGTCTGACTCTTTTAAAATCCGCTGCCGAACCGGCCCTAAACGCCGACAAGGGTCACCAGGTATTTACCTATGCCTTACTGCCGTTTACGGGCGGCTTTGCTGATAGTGACGTAAATGAGCAGGCCTACGAAATGAATATTCCGTTGCGTGTGGTGCCCGGTTACAAGGCAACGGCTTCGTTATTGAATATCAGTGAGAAAAACGTTGTTTTGGAAACGGTTAAAACCGCCGAGGACGGCAGCGGCGACCTAATTTTTCGGCTGTATGAATCAAAAAACACCTACACCCCCTGCCACTTAACCTTTGGTATTGGCGTAAAAGAGGTTTACGTGACCAATATGCTGGAAAAGGATGAACGCAGGCTTGACTTAACCGACAACGGGGTTGCTTTAAACCTTAAGGCATTTCAAATTATTACCCTACGGGTAAAAAGGTAAAACAAAAACGGTAGACGTTGGTTCACAGCATCTACCGTTTCCTTTATTGCTCTTTTTTTGCGCCTAACTTGGCAAAGAATTTAAAGGTTAAGGGCCACACGCAGCCGGCGAACAGTACAATAAGCAAATACCGTACACCATTGGCCACTGGCAGACCACCGAACAGAGCCAAAAGCGGGGCTTTAAGGCCCGATTTAATGGCCAGCACCGGCAACAGACCCAGCACCAGCTTTAAAATTTGGGCCCACCAAACGGCTTTGGTGTCAAACTTGATAAACCGCTCGTCAATCTCTAAAACAATCCAAAAGCCAAAAATACAGCCCAGCATTTTATAGGCGTTTTCTACCCCGTGGGTCAGGTTTTCCATATCCACGTCTGCCGGGAAGGTATACAGCTCGACAAACAGTACGTAGCCCAAAGACAGTACCAGCATACCCAACAGAATATAGCGCAAAATTTTTGGGTTTTGAGCGGCCTTGCGCATAAGCGGATACAGACCGAAAATCAGCGCCAACGCCACAACAATAGAAACGCCCACGTCGGCGGGGGTGTGTACGCCCAAATACATACGCGAAAGGGGCACCAATACGCAGGCGGCAATGCAAAGCACGCGCACCCAAAGGGTTTTATGCCAGCGGCCCAAGCAGCCGAAAATACCCACCGAGGACTGGGTGTGCCCGCTGGGGAAGGAATAGCCGGTGGCCTCGGCCCGGGCACTTTCTACAATGGTAAAATCCTGGTCTTTGACCCAAGGGCGAGGAATACGGAACCACAGCTTTAAAAACTGGTTTACCACCGTACCCGTAAGGCCAACGGCCAAAAGGTAATATCCCTCGATTTTATTGATACACCAAAAAAAGATTAGTCCGGCCAAAATAAACAGCGTTTCTTCACCCAAGTGGGTAACTACCGAGAAGAATGTGTCTAACACCGGGTTGCGAATGGACTCTAACCAATATAACAGCTCCATAACATCGCCTCACTTCATTTTTTACCAGTATAGCATATTTATTTGGGGATTTCTACCCTTTTCTGCGGTTGCATTGGGAACAGATTTGTTTTATAATAGTGGTACTAAATGGGGTGACAAAATGTATAAAATTTTACTTTGGGATATTGACGGCACCGTGCTGGACTTTTTGGCGGCCGAAAAGGCGGCCATTAGAGCCTGCTTTGCCCATTTTGGACTGGGCGAATGCACCGATGAGATGCTGGCGCGCTATTCGGCCATAAATAAAAAATACTGGAAGCTTTTAGAACTGGGACAAATGACCAAGCCGGAAATTTTGGTGGGTCGGTTTAACGAGTTTTTTGAAATTGAGGGTATAAAAACCGATTGTGCCGCCGCCTTTAACGAGGAATATCAGCTGCGGCTGGGAGATACCATTGTATTTTTTGATGACGCATACAATTTAATTAAGGAATTAAAGCCTCACGTTAAACAGTACGCCGTCACCAACGGCACCTTTAAAGCGCAAGAGAAAAAGTTAAATAAATCGGGGCTTTACGATTTGTTTGACGGGGTGTTTATCTCAGAAAAGGTGGGCTTTGAAAAGCCGGACCTTCGCTTTTTTGAGGCGGTGTTTGCAGGTATACCCCCTTGTGATAAAAGCGAGGTGCTGATTATTGGGGATTCGCTCAGCAGCGATATGCAGGGCGGCAACAACGCGGGCATCGCCTGCTGCTTATACGCCCCTGCCGGCAAGCCTGCTTTTGGAAATATAAAAATAGACTACTGCATTGCTAATTTGAGTGAAATCAAAAACATATTGAATATATAACAAAAAACTTCAGCAGACCAAAAAATCTGCTGAAGTTCTTTTATTATTTCATCGTTTCTTGCTTGACTTTATGGTCCACAACGTGGCGGCCGGCCAGCTCGGCCAGAATATCCTCTACGGTGATGCCGCATTCTACCATAAGCACCAAAACGTGGTAGGCTAAATCTGAAATTTCGTAAATGGTTTCTTCTTTACTGTCTTTCATAGCACCGATAATAACCTCGGTGCACTCCTCCCCTACTTTTTTGAGGATTTTTTCTTTACCCTTTTCAAACAAATAGGTAGTGTAAGAGCCCTCTTTTTTCTCAATTTTTCGGCCTTTAATGAGTTCGTATAAGGCTTCCATAGAAAAGTCGTTTTTGCTGTCGTCGTTATAAATCAGATTAGTAAAGCAGCTGTTGGTACCCAAATGGCAAGCGGGGCCGTCTTTTATAACCTCTACCACCAGCGCGTCGGCGTCACAGTCGGCGGTAATGCGCACCACGTGCTGCACGTTGCCGCTGGTTTCGCCCTTGCGCCACAGCTCTTTGCGGGAACGGGAGTAAAAGCAGGTACGCTTCTCTTTTAACGTAATGGCCAAGCTTTCGGCGTTCATATAGGCCACGGTAAGCACCTGTTTGGTGTAAAAATCCTGCACAACGGCGGGAATTAAGCCGTTCGCATCAAATTTTAAATTCTCTATCATAATTAAACCCTCATTTCGATTCCGTTTTGGATTAAATAGCGTTTTAAATCTTTAATAAGTACGGTTTTGTAGTGGAAAATAGAAGCGGCCAGACCTGCATCTACCCCCGGCAGGGTTTGAAACAGGGTTTTAAAATGCTCCATATTGCCGGCGCCACCGCTGGCGATAATGGGGATATTGACCCGCTTGGCCACCTGCTCTAAAAGCTCCAAATCAAAGCCGTTTTTTACACCGTCGGTGTCAATACTGTTAATCACCAGCTCGCCCGCGCCACGGGCTTCGCCTGCGGCGGCCCACTCTAAGGCGTCTATACCGGTGTTTTCGCGGCCGCCCTTGGCAAACAAGCAGAATTTGCCCTCTACCCGTTTTACGTCCATAGACAGCACCACGCACTGGTCGCCGTACCGCTTGGCGGCATCGGTAATGAGCTGCGGATGTTGTATGGCGCCGGAGTTGACGCTGACCTTATCGGCACAGGATTTCAGCACACGGTCAAAATCGGCCACG
>CAZUJI010000139.1:0-4642 GCA_964620235.1 uncultured Eubacteriales bacterium | reverse complement strand
CACCACTCATAATCTATTAAAACGTAACGTGACCCGTCATGGATAATATTGTTAGGGGTAATATCTAATGAACAAATTTTAAAGGCTGGAACACCATTAAGTTCGCTATAATCTCCAAATAATTTACGAAAACCATCTGTCATGTAAAATTGGCATATATTTTCTTTAGCACATAATAATTCACGCATTATACTAATTATGGATAAAATATTATCTTTTATCCCATAACTAATAAATTCTAATATTTCCTCAGATAATGTTTTACCTTCTATATAATTAAATATTAACTCTTTACTATCTAACAAGCTACACGGACATATTTCTAACGCAGGAAAAGCCATACGCAACTTTTCTTGGCTATTATACATATTAAGAATATGATTAAACGCCTCATCTTTTAATGGCATTTTTCTAAACTCCTTAACACCATTATTATCAATAAGAGTTGTCTTTATCTGACATTCATTAATATATTCATCATTTCTTTTTGTAAAAAGTATCCTCATTTCCAAACAGCCTCAATAAGAAAAGAGTTAAATAATATTTTTAATTCATTACCACTGGCGATATTACTAATTATACTTTTATATGCCTTCTGTTCATCAAAACACAAAAGTCTATCTAAATCATAATTACCCACATGAAATAAACTTGAACTATTGGGCATATAATCATCACTATATATAACTGTTGGCAACTTATAATCAGGGTATGGATAATAAAAATATATGTCACTAAACCCAGTATCCTTTAATAAATTTTCTATTTGTGATTTAGTAAAAGTCCTTGCTCTATCTGTGGTGCTATATCCTTCTATACCTACAAAAGGTTTTCCTATATGGTCTTCACCACAACCTGCAAGATATTTCATTCCTCATTTATTTTCTATAGCAATATAAATACGCCCATCTTCCTTTAATAAATTAGAAATTTGCCTTAAAAAATCTACATATGGATTATTGCTATTAATATAATATTGAGCATACTCATATACTCCAATAAGTGTTACAACATCATATTTTCTTTCAAATTCTATATCTTGAAAATTTCCTACAATAATATTTATATTGTCATAATGTTGATTACGGTAAGCATTGGCTAAACATCTTCGCATTGAAAGGTCTATACAATCAACTTTTTTTGCTCTTTTTGCAATTGCACCTGTAACAGCACCCATACCACTACCAATTTCCAATACAGTGCAATTTTTATCTATATTCATTGGCTCTATTATCATTTCTCTTCGGTTAAAAAGTTGATATAGTAACGGCCACCTGTTATCATTTCGCAAAATATCAATTGGATTTTTACCATCTTTAAAACAGTTTAAAACAATATTTTCTACTTCATCTCCCTCACTATATAAATCAACTCCTTTATAGTATTTACTACAAATTTTAATATTGCCTATTTGCTCTATATTATTCAAAATTCTACCTACTGCAACTTGCTCATTATTTTGTTTATTTTTGAGTTATCACCCCAAACAGCTGGAGAATCATAATCTCTATCTGGAAATGCACCATATTCAAGTGTAATGTCAAAATTATTTTCTTTAATGAAATTCTCTACTTTATCTGCAAGACTTACAGGATTACCAGAGCAACAATTAATAATACCATTAACCTCATCTTGTAATACTGTCATACTAATCATATGTGCTAAATCTTTAACATCAATAAAATCATATTTATTTTTGCCTGTTGTAAATGGAAACACCTTTTTTCCAGCCTCAACTGCTTCTGCAATTTTATTAAAAATAGACCGATTAAATTTATCATCACCAGTAATATAATAAGCCCTTATCCATTGCCACACAGCCTGATATTGATTAGCTAATATTTGACTACTACGACGTAGTGCATCTTTGGCTATGCCATAATAAGATATTGGATTACACGGAGTATCTTCCTTTATAGCACCCTCATAATACCCAATCTCATGCATTGTTCCCATTACAGCAATCTGTTTTAAGCCTCCTTGTAACATTTTATAAATAAAATTATAGTGGTCTGATAATAATGTTAAATGACTATGAGAGTTATGTATAAATCCATCTTTCCATGCCATATGTAAACATACATCAGGACTACCTGATTTGCGATATACATCATCATCTTTAAAAATATCTACATCTATTTTAATTGCACGATTATCTATACCGTCCATATTTATGTCATTTACATAAACTTCTACGCCTTCGTCTAAAAGACTCATTACAACATGGCGTCCTATATATCCTCTTGCTCCTGTAACAAAAATCTTCATATTTTAACACTCCAGACCACGATATATCACAATATCTGAATTAATATCATAACTTCCTACTATGTTTTTGCTTGAAATTACTTCAAAAAAACAAGCATCATATAGCCTGTTAAAAACCTCTAAATTGTCTCCAACAAATTTAGTACAACCAAACGATATAGTATATTTTCCTTGTTGTAACATTAACTTCTGCCTAAATTTCACAACAACTATATCCCCTTTTTTAAAATTGTTTGTTAAAACAGATTCATACAGGGTATTTGTTCCACATATATCATTACCTTTTAAATCCTTAATGGTAAATGCAAATATTGGTTCGTCTATATCACTATTAAAAAGAACTTTTATTACAATTTCAGAATCCTCGTTGCTCATCAATACAGATGATAATTTACCCTTGCTGTCAAATATTCCATAATCTATAATTTTTGCTTTATAATTCCCATAATCTGACATCTCTTTATTATTGTTCATATGATTCCTATATAAATCATTTAAAACTTCTTTTTTATAATTAATATCTTTTGATATATTTCCAGCTAATAATTCCTTATATTTATTAATTGCCTCTCCTGTATTACCATCATATACAACTGCTCCATCTGAAAGTAATATAGCCCTATCACAGATTTTTAGTACAGAAGCTAAATCATGAGATACAAATATTATTGTCTTACCTTTCTCTTTAAACTCATTGAACTTCTTAAAACACTTAAGTTGAAATGACATATCCCCTACTGATAATGCTTCATCAACAATCAAAACATCTGGATCTACATTTATTGCAACTGCAAAACCTAATCTCGCAAACATACCACTTGAGTATATCTTTACAGGTTGGTCAATAAAATCTCCTATATCTGCAAAATTAATAATACTATCTATCTTCGCAGATATTTCTTCTTTAGAGAAACCATTAATAATACCGTTCATATAAATATTTTCTCTACCTGTAAATTCTGGATTAAAACCAGCCCCCAATTCTAACAAAGCGGATATTTTCCCATTTACAAAAACATCGCCTGAAGATTGACTTAATACTCCCGTTATAACTTTTAGTAATGTAGATTTACCTGAACCGTTCCTTCCGATAATACCAACAGTTTCGCCTCTATTAATAGTTAAGCTTATATTATTTAACGCATAGAAATCAGTATGTCTTTTTTTACCAAAAGGTAAAATAGCCTCTTTAAACCTATCTGATGAATTATTATAAAGTTTATATATTTTTACTAAATTCTCTACACATACTATTGGTAAAAATTCATTATTATTCATAGAACTTAATCTCTCAATAACATAAAAATCATATTACATCGGCAAAGTGAGGTCGTAATTTTTTGAATATCAAAATACCTAACATGAAAATAATAGCAGTTATACACCAATAATATACACTCTCAAATGGCATTTCCCAAAACCACTTTTTATAAATAAACGCATTCCTATAACCTTCTATAATATAATAAAAAGGATTAAGCTTTAGTATCCATACATATTGCTCTGGAACTAACTTTAAACTCCAAAAAATAGGGGTAACCCAAAAAAATATTTGCAACAACATATTTACGATAACCTGTAAATCTTTGAAAAAAATTACTACAGCAGAATTTATCCAAGACAAACCTATAGCCAATAGTAAAGAAGCAAATAAATAGTATGTAACCTCTATTAAATGTAAACTAAATGTATAACCATAAAAAATAAAAATTAAAACTAATGCAATAATAAATACAATATGAATTATAAGCGCTGAAATAACTTTGACAACTGGCATCAAGCTTACACGAAACATCACTTTCTTTACAAGGTAACTATTATTTAATATTGATGTCGTAGCTCCAGATACAGCATCATTTATAAAAAACCATGGAAACATACCTGTCATAAGCCATAAAATAAAAGGTACATCATCTACAGGATTTACTTTTAATCCAACTGAAAATACAAACCAAAATATCATTACAGTAATGACGGGCTGTATAAATGCCCACCATACACCTAAAAAAGACCCTATATATCTTTGATATAAATCTTTTTTGACAAGCTCTAATAGTAGCCATCTATTTACAAGTATATTCTCTAAAAAAACTAATAATTTACCCATTTCTTACACATTTAACAACTGAATATATCTCTTTAGTGCATCTTGCCAAATTGGTAATTTATAAAAGCACATACTAACAAGTTTATCTTTACTTAATTTAGAGTTTTTAGGCCTTACTGCCAAACATTTATACTTATCAGATGTTACATAATTTACTTTTACATTCTTATTTGTGAGCCTAAATATCTCCTCTGCAAACTCTGCCCAAGAACAAAATCCTTCATTTGTAGCATGATATATTCCATACTTATCGGTCAATGAAATATC
>CAZUJI010000138.1:1989-4677 GCA_964620235.1 uncultured Eubacteriales bacterium | reverse complement strand
ACTCGCCGTTAGGCGAATAGAGCTGTAGAAATGTTCGCTAAGAACATTTCTACAAGCTCTGCAGGGAAATTTTTTATTCAATATCCAGATCGGGGGGCAGGTCGATTTCGTCGGACACGTACTTGCCGTTCTTTTTGCGCTGGCGCACGCATTCGGTCAGCAGGTACTCAATTTGCCCGTTTACCGAGCGAAAATCGTTCTCGGCCCAGGCGGCAACGGCGTTATACAGCTTGGCCGAAAGCCGCAGGGGAATTTGTTTTTTGTTTTGGTTGTTTTCTGCCATATTAGTACAAGCTGCCCGTATTTACTATGGGTTGCGCGTCGTGATTGCCGCAAAGCACCACCAAAAGGTTAGAAACCATAGCCGCCTTGCGCTCCTCGTCTAATTGCACCAGTTGATTTTCGTTCAGGCGCTCTAAGGCCATTTCTACCATACCCACCGCGCCGTCTACAATCATTTTGCGGGCATCAATAATGGCCGAGGCCTGTTGCCGCTGCAGCATAACCGCCGCAATCTCGGTGGCGTAGGCCAAGTAGGTAATGCGAGCCTCAATAATCTCAATGCCGGCTTCGTCTACCCGTTGTTGAATCTCGTCGCGAATGCGGCCGGCCACAATCTCGCTGGAGCCCCGCAGGCTGCCGTCGTCGGCAACGCCGTCACCGGTGGTGTCTACGTTGGGGGCTACGTCGTAGGGGTACAGGCGCACAATGTTGCGCAGGGCGCTGTCACATTGCAGCGACAAAAATTCCTTGTAATTGTCTACGTTAAATACCGCCTTGGCGGTGTCTACAATACGCCAGGTTACCGCAATACCAATCTCTACCGGGTTGCCCAGACAGTCGTTGATTTTTTGGCGGTTGTTGTTTAAGGTCATTATTTTTAACGACAGCTTTTTGTTGGGAATTTCCACCGAGGTGGCTGTACCGGCGGCCGATACTGCCGACAGCGAAACGGTTTTTACGTCGCCGCTTTGGTTTAATTGGGTTTTGGCTGCAGGGTTTACCCCCGAGCAGAAGGGGTTTACAAAGTAAAAGCCGTCGCCCTTCAGGGTGCCAACGTATTTACCAAACAGAGTAAGCACCAAGGCCTCTTGCGGCTTTAATACCTTAAACCCGGGAATTAAAATCCAGCCGGTGCAAAAAATCAGCATACTTATCGCAAACAAAACCACCCACAGGGGATTGCCGTCGCTGCTGTCTAAGCCAATGCCGCCAAACACGATGCCCACAATAGAGCCGATATAAACCAAAATCAGCCCCAAAAGCACGGCCATACCGTTCTTTTTACCCTTTAAAATTTTCTCTTGCATAATACCAACCTCCTTGTTGATATCAAAATGATATCATAAAAATATACAACTGTCAAGGGGAAATAAAAAGCACCGCAGAAAATTGCGGTGCGGAGGTTTACTTATAGGGGGTTGGATTATCGGTTAGCCCGGTAAGATAGTCTATGCTTGTTTTGTAAAACCTGGCAAGCTTTATAAAGACGTCAATAGGAATATTTAATCTGCCGATTTCGTAGTCCGAATAGGTGGTTTGGTGAATTTTTAAATATTCTGCCAATTGTGCTTGGGTTAAATCCTTATCTTCACGCAGATCCCGAACTCGTTTAAACATCATACTCACCTCTAAAGCAAATTATGCCTTAAGGGAATATGCCTTATTGACTTTTAAGGGGAATTCCCTTAAAATAGTTTGCGAGAACCATTTTTCCCGATGTACTAACCAAAACACCATTGTGTTTTGCAAATTTTATAGTATAATAAAAACAAAAAAGCCTCGCCCAAAGGGCGAGCCTTACTAAGCTCAAAGCGTGGCCGGTTACCCTTTGCTTGGCAACCTGTGGTATGTTAAAAACTCCCTCGGTAGATTTCCTACCGAGGGAGTTTTACTATTCGCCCAAATACTTGGTTAAGGGAGCAATGTCTAAGCCTATTTGCGCTTTAAAGAAGGGTAGCAGCGCCTCCAGCGTGGCGCGGTTGCCGCCGGCGCGGGTGCTTTCAACGTTAAAGGGCATAAGGGGGTCGTGCACGCTCAGCCGCAGCAAAAACCAGCCGTCGGGGGTCGAAACGCGAATGCCCTCCCGATTGTCGTCGGCAATCTGCCATTCCGCTTTGGCGGCGGCAAAGGCCTCTAACGCGGCCAGCACTTGGTTGCCGTAGGCCTTAAAATCGGCCTCGCAAATAGCAAAGCGCAGCTCGTCGGCCTCTTGGGGCATTTCTAACTCGGCGTACAAATCGCTTAGGTTTTTACCGTCGCGGCGCATTTGCACCAGTTGAATAATAATTTTGGTAATCAAATAGGCGCCGTCGTCTAAAAAGTAGTTCTCTTTTAACGCGGCGTGGCCCGAGGTCTCAATGGCCAAGGGTGCATTTTGGCCTGCGGCGCATAGGCGCACCGCCTCGTTAATTACGTTTTTATAGCCCCGCTTAAAGCGATGATGCACACCGCCCAAACCGTCAATAAACTTGCGCAGACCGTCGGAGGTAACGCTGTCGGTCACGATGGTGGCACCGGGCTCGTCTTTGAGCACAATAGCGGCGGCCAAAGCCACCAAGCGGTTGCGGTTGATTTCGCAGCCGTCGCGGTCCACACAGCCGGCGCGGTCTACGTCGGTGTCAAAAATCACACCAAAATCCGCCTGAGAAGCCAGTACTGCGTTACAGATGCTCTCCATAGCCTTTT
>CAZUJI010000138.1:0-1979 GCA_964620235.1 uncultured Eubacteriales bacterium | reverse complement strand
GGTTAGGTATGTGGTTGGGGAACATACCGTCGGGCTCTAAATACACGCTGCCCGAAATATCGGCCCCTAAGGGCGCCAAAACCTCGTTGGCGTAAAAGCCGCCGGCGCCGTTGCCTGCGTCAACCACGATATGTAAGCCGGCCAAGGGCTTGGCATCGGCCTCGGCCTGCAGGGCATCGCAAATCATTTTGCGTAGGTGAGCCGCGTAGGTAACCATAAAGGGCACCTGCTCTACCTTGCCGGGGGTAGCCTCGGGGGCGGGAAGTGTGTCGCAAATTTCTAAAATGCGGTCAATGTCCTTGCCGTCTAACCCACCGTCGCGGCAAAAGAATTTTAAGCCGTTGCGGTCGGCCGGGTGGTGGCTGGCGGTAATTTGCACCGCGCCGTTAAAGCTGCTCAGCACGGTGGACATAAACATGGCCGGAGTTGAGCTTAAGCCGCAATCGCCCACCGTAACCCCCTCGTGGGTAAGGGCGGCAATGACCTGCGCCTTAATGCGCCCCGCGGTAATGCGGGAGTCGTGCCCTACGGCAATGCGCAAAGCGGTGGTGGGCTGCCCTAAAGCCTCGGCCAAAAAACGGGCAAAGCCGCGGGCAATGGTGTATACCGCTTCATCGGTAAGGTTGACCGTACCGCCAAATATGTCGCTGGCAACGCCGCGAATGTCGGTACCGCTTTTTAAATGTTTGTACATAGATTTAACCTGCCTTTTCTAAAAGCCGTTGCCCCACAACAGTTTTGCCGCAAAAAAGCCAATCAGCACCAGGCTTAGGCATAACAGCGTATAAACAAAGGCTTTAAAAAATATTCTGCTTATCTTTTTCTCCTCAAAAATATCCTTTTCACGCATATCGGTCGCCCTTTCTTTTAAATAGGTTACCTACAGTATGCACCAAATTTTCAAAAGCTAACCGATTTTTGAACCTTTGCTTTGTCCTGAGGATACAATGAGATATAGGAGGGATGCGAATGATCGCCCGTAAAGAAGCCAACGGGAAGTTAAAGGTTACCCTTTTTGCCATAGAGCTGCAGGGCGGCGGCCGTTACAGCAAGCTGCTGGATGCATCGCCACGGTCGGCCAAATTGGCCCTGCTTAAAATATTGTCCGAAGCGGCGGCCATTACCGGCTTTATTGCCGATTACAAAAACCTAACCGCCGAAATTTTACCCAACCGCCAGGGCGGATGCGTTATTTATTACAGCTGCCCCCAATCGGTTTTACCTCAAGGTGGGCTGTGCCTGTATTTCCAAAACAGTAACCCGCTTACCGAGTTTTTAAGCCAGCTTGTAAAAAACGGGTGGGGGCAGACCTTGTGCAGCCTGTACGCAGTAGAGCAAGGCTACGCGCTGCTGCTGCAGAGCCAAACCCAAACCCGCCTGCAAATGCTGGCGGCAGAGTACGCCGCAAAGCAAAGCACAAGTGGCGTAGAGATTGCCCGAGTGCAAGAGCACGGGGAGCCTATTTTTTTGCAGCGCCCCGTACAAAGGGCGCTGCAAGCGTTGCCAAATTAGTCTTGCGGGGCTAAAGCCTTTAAGCCTTTGGCGGTGGCGCCTACGTCGGCCGCGTTAAACAAATAACTGCCGGCCACAAGCACGCTGGCACCGGCGTTTACCGCCAACTGGCCGGTTTGGCCGTTAATGCCGCCGTCTACCTCTAACTCTACGTTTAGGCCACGGCGGTCAATTTCGGCCCGCAGGGCGGCCAATTTATCTAAGGCGGCAGGCATAAAGGATTGCCCGCCAAAGCCCGGCTCTACCGACATAACCAAAACCATATCGCAGTCGGGCAAAAATTCAAAAATCGCCTCGGGCGGGGTGCAGGGCTTAATGGTTAAGCAAGAGCGGCAACCCAAATTGCGAATCTCCTGCAGCGTCTCCCGCACGGGGGAGCCGGCCTCGTAATGAAAGCCCAGCCAGTCGGCCACCTTGGCAAAATCTTTAATATATTTTCATTATCAAATTCCACAAAATCACCAACG
>CAZUJI010000137.1:2950-4703 GCA_964620235.1 uncultured Eubacteriales bacterium | reverse complement strand
CGAGTTTGGCGGTTTGTCAATACCCTTTTTTGCTTTATAAAAAAATTTTTGCGGTTGCCCACGGGTTTGGCGGGCAACCGCAGCGCTTTTTAATAACAGCTTTCAAAAATTTCCAAAACCACTTTATAGTCCATAGGAATAAAATTCTTAATTACCCGTGTGCCGCCGAAGCTACATAAATCGGCCAGCTTGGGCAGGCTGTCTTTGGGTATACCAAACTCCCGTAGGCGGCCGGGCATACCAATGGTTTTAAAATAGTCGGCCATAGCCTCTATGCCGGCCAAAGCCGCGGCGGCATCGTCGGACTCGTTTACGCCCCATACGCGGCGGGCAAAGTTTGCAAAGCGGGGCAGATTCTGCTTATACATATACCGACCCCAGGCAGGGAAGAGTACCGCCAACCCTGCGCCGTGGGCAATTTCGGGGAACTCGCCGCTTAAAGCGTGCTCTAACTGATGCACTGCCAAAAAATTCTCGCGGCCGCAGCCGGTCAGGTCGTTGTGCGACAAGCTTGACCCCCACATCACCGTGGCCCGGGCCTGGTAATTCTTAGGGTCGCGAAGCAGCACCTTGCCGGCGTCAATTACCGAGGTCAGCACCCCTTCGGCCAAGCGGTCGGTTAAGGGCGTGGGCGCACAAAGGGTAAAATACCGCTCCATAGTATGGGCTAAAATATCCACAATGCCGCAGGCCGTTTGGTAGGGCGGAACGGTGTAGGTCAGCTCGGGGTTGCAAATGGCAAACAAGCAGCGGTGCAGCGGCGAGCCGTAGCCCCGCTTTTCGTGCAGCGCGGTGTTCGAGATCACGGCGCTGCCGCTCATCTCACTCCCTGCCGCCGCCATAGTCAGCACGCAGGCCACCGGTAAGGCCTCGGTGGGCTCGGCCAATTTGCAAGAAAAATCCCACACGTCGCGGTCGGTTTTGGCGCCGACGGCGGTATACTTGGCCGAGTCAATGGCACTGCCGCCGCCTACGGCTAAAATCAGCTCCACCTTTGTGGCCTTGGCCACTTTAATGGCTTCGCGCACCAGCTCCACGGTGGGGTTGGGCTGCACGCCGCCAAAATCCACCACCTCTATGCCGTTTTGAGCCAAACCGGCGCAAATTTCGTCGTACAATCCGCTTTTTTTGATGCTTTGCTGCCCGTAGTGCAGCATAATTTTTTTAAAGCCGTAGCCGGCCACAATTTCGCCCACCTGCTTGTGGGTGTCTTTGCCAAAAAATACCTTTGTGGGCGCGTGATAAACAAAGTTCTGCATTTTTACCCCTCTTTTACTTTAAATTTGCATTTCCATATGTCTGTGCAGTGCGTTTTCTTCTAAAAACAGCTCGCCCACGGCGGTGTAGCCGATTTTTTCGTAAAACCCTTGGGCGTGGGCCTGCGCGTGAATGATCAGGGTCTTGGCGCCACGCTCCTGCAGCACCTGCCGCGCCTTTTCCATAATGGCGGCGCCGTAATTTTTGCCCCGATAGGGCTTGCGCACCGCTATACGCCCCAATTTATAGGTGCCCTTCCCGTCGGTGGCAAAAAAGCGGCAGCAGGCAATAGCCGCGCCCTCTAAAAACAGCACAAGATGGGTGCTGCGGTTGTCTATCTCGTCAAATTCCTCTTGAAATTTTTGTTCCTGCACAAAGACCTCTTGCCGAATATCGCGGGCTTCGGCCGGTGCAGGGCCGTCGGTTACCGTAAAATGCATTTGCGCTCACCCTTTTTTAAAGATATACCCAGTATACCGCATATCCGAATAAAAAA
>CAZUJI010000137.1:0-2940 GCA_964620235.1 uncultured Eubacteriales bacterium | reverse complement strand
AAACAACCGTCTGAAAAGACGGTTGCTATAAAAGATTTACAAAGTCGCATTTTGCGCTTCATCGTTTTAATATCATTCAGTAATTTTTGAGCGGGCTGACCGTCGTAGGCGTCGTTAATATACTTGTGATTTGAAAAAACGTACACGCTGTCGTCGGCCGCAATCTCAAATAAACCGTGCTCGTAAAAGGTGGGGTAATATAGGTGCCGATGCAACGTTTCTACCAGCATAAACACTACCTCGTCGCCCACCGCTAAGCGGGGATTGGCGCGGGTGTGGGGCGTGCCCTGAAGCATTACCCGAATGCTTCGGTTTACCCCTAAGCTGCCCAACAGCTGCCCCGTTACCTGCAAATCGTAAAATACGTAGGGGCCGCCAATAAGCATAAAATGGCCGCCTAAGGGCAGGTAGTGGCGCATATCATCTATTTGGGGCACGTATTCTATCCCGGTAATTTTGCCCCGCACCACAACGTGACTTTCTAACAAAAATTGGGGCAAAACACCAAAGGCATACGAGGCGGTAGAAAACCAATTCTCGTAAGAAAAAGCATCCTTTTCAATTATGCTGTCGTAATCGTCGGGCAGGGCTTTGCGGTAGGCTTTAATGTATTCCCGAGCCGTCGTATCGTCAAAGGAAGGGTGGTATATATCGTTGCGGCGGGGGGTTACCATATACCAAAGGGTGGCCACCAAAGTCAGCACCAGTACCACCGCTCCTATTTTTTTGCTGTGTTTTTGCAAATATTGCCAAAGCTTTTGCATAACCGCACCTCCTTAGGGTGACAAGAGTTAAACCCGTCACGCCTAACAAATCATAATTTTACGTTTATTCTTGCCTCATCGCTTGTAATACGGCAGTATTACTGCACTCTTCGGCTTCGCCTCCCCGCAAAATTATGTATTTGGCAGGTCAGAGAGTTTCTCTCTGCCAACTTTTTTTTGAAAGGCGAAGCGTGAAATTTGCAGTAAGGCTGGCGCCTTACAAAAATGAACGTGAGCAAGGCGAGAAAAGGGGGCGAGAGAAACCGTAATTGGTTCGACTCTTGTCACCCTAATGTACTTGAATTTGGGTTTGCCGACCCAGCTTTTGCGCCGCTGTGGCCAGGTCTAACCAAAGGGTTTTTGCGTTTTGGCCGTCGTAAATGCATAGGTCCTTGTCCCGCGAGTAGGTGTACAGCCCCTCTTTTTCAGATACCCTTACCACCCCGTGGGTGCTTAAAAGGTCGTATACACCGTTGCCTTTATAGTTGCTGCGCTTTAAAAACAGCACAAAGCCTTGCCCGGGGGTAAATTGGTCGGCCAATTCGTTGCCGCAGGCTACCTCTATAACGCGGCCGGTAGACCACTCGCCCACCAGTTGGTGGGTTACCAGCAGGGTAAAGGTCTTCGCACGGTGAGGACCGGTGTACCAGTTGGTCTTTGTTTTAACCGTGCCGTCAAAGGGGTGAAAATACCGATTTTGCCACCCCGTCCAAAGTACTCGGCCCTGCACCACCGCGGTGCAATTTTCTACCATATGCTCCAGTGGTGGGTCGGTGCTCTCACCATAAACACCGTAGGCCGGCTTATCGTAAGAGGGGCCAACCTCTTCTTGCGGGAGTACCGCGGCGGCATCGGCGGGGGAGACCCGCACCCCAAATTTGGCAGGGGGCACCGCCGCAAAAGCGGCCAAGGCCAAAGCTAATGCCAAAACCGACAGTATAACGATTTTTAAAATTTTCTTTTTTCGCATCAAGGCAACCTCCTTTACCAAAGCCCCATTTCCCGACGCGCTTTGCGGATGCCGCTTATCAATTTGTTTACACCTTTGCCGTCGTAGGCCGAAGCGCAGGACATATTAGACAGGGCGTAGACCTTGCCCTTATTATCCACGGTAAAAATACCGTGTTCTGCGCTTACCGGGCTATATATTCCATTGTAACCGTTCAGCAAAAATACCGCCGCCGAGGCTTGCTCTAACGCAGGGGCAAGCTGGGGCATAACCTCTACCTGCAGAGTGCGTTGCCAGCCCGGACTTCCAATAAAGGCGCGTTTTACCTTTAGGGTGTACCGTACCGATGATACGTGGGGTAGGTCGTCGGGATTGTCGGCTTTTTGCGTATGTAATACGTCGTTTTTTGTGGAATAGCATATATATTCTTTTTTGCCCAGGGTGCCGTATACTCCCAGTCGGGTCAGCGACACCACGTTGCTCAACGAAGGTTCGTGGTCAAACATAGTCATACCGTAAGCCTCGTCGTATGCCGGACACGCTTTGTCAGCTTGGCGAATGCCGCTATGCTCGGTAATATATTGGCTGATCTTGTCGCCCCGCGAGGTGCCGATCAAGCTTTCCCGACTGGTGCCCCGGTAGGGAACGGCCGTTGCCGCGGTGATGAGTAGCGCAATTACGCAGACCACGCATAACCATTTTTGTTTTTTAGATAACTTTTTTATTTTGTTCAACATACAAATCCTCCTTTACCGTAGGCCAAGGGCTTTTTTGTAGTATTTTATATCCTCCATCAGTTTTTCAAGCGGGCGATCCTTATACTCTAAATTGCACATCATATTTGAAAGGGGCAGTACCGTACCGTTTTCCTGAATTGCAAATACCCCGTATTCGCCGCAATTTAAGCTGTAGCGGTCTTTTAGGGCGGGGTCCTTTTTTAAAAAATCATACCGCTGCTTCATAGAGTCCTCTTCCAGGGCAAAAACGGCCTGCTGCCCCGGCTGTAAAAAGTAGCTGTAAAATGATTCCCACTGGCCTATAGGCAAATACACCCGAACGTATTTGCGCCAGCCAAAGCTGCCGGTAATGTTCTCCTGCACCCGCAGCACCAGCAAAAAGTTGGTAACCCGTTCTAATGCCGCCGGGTCGTCGGCTACGGTATAGACGTATTTGGTTTTTGGATTATGGATGACCTCGCCGTCGTGGGCATACTCTAACCGCTCTACC
>CAZUJI010000136.1:0-4705 GCA_964620235.1 uncultured Eubacteriales bacterium | reverse complement strand
ATTGGCACAGGCTTAATCTCTTTTAAGTCTGTTTTTTGTTTTTTATACCAAAATAAATAATAGGGGGCCGCAAAATGCAAGCCTTAGAAGATAAGATTTTAAAAGAAGGTACGGTTTTACCGGGCAATATCTTAAAGGTTGGCTCCTTTTTAAACCAACAGTTAGACGTTGACTTTATTATGCAAATGGGGCAAGAAATTGCCCGCTTGTATGCCGGGTGCGGTGTTACCAAAATTTTAACGATTGAAACTTCAGGTATTGCCATTGCGGTTGGTGCCGGCGCGGCTATGCATCTGCCGGTGGTTTTTGCCAAAAAGCACCGCTCGGGCAACGTTTCGGGCGAGGTTTACAAAACCAACGTGCACTCCTATACCCATAATACCGACTACGAAATCATCGTCAGCAAGGAGTATGTATCTGATAAAGATACCGTTTTACTGGTTGACGACTTCTTGGCCAACGGCAAAGCCTTAGAGGGGTTAATTGAGCTGGCACAGCAAGCCGGTGCCAAAGTGGCCGGCGCCGCCTGCGCTATTGAAAAAGGCTTTCAGGGCGGGGGCGACCGCTTAATCGCCCAAGGCCTGCGGGTAGATTCCCTGGCCATTGTAGATTCTATGGACGACGGCAAGATTACCTTCCGTCAACGCTAATTTTTGTCAGCAATTTTTATTTTTATAAAAATTAAATTTTAGGAGGAAAAACAAAATGAAAAAGATTCTTTCGGCAATCCTGGTCATCGTAATGCTGTTTACCTTGGCCGCATGTGGCGCTCCCGCCGCAAACAATGGCGACGTAAACGATGCGTACGCAGACATTAAAGTAGGCTTCATCTTCTTACACGATGAAACTTCTACTTATGACCTGAACTTCATCAACGCCGCAAAAGATGCACAAAAAACCTTAGGCCTTACCGATGATCAAGTAATCATCAAGACCAACATCCCCGAGAGCCAAGAGTGCTACGATGCTGCTGTTGATCTGGTTGACCAAGGCTGCAACATTATTTTTGCAGATAGCTTCGGTCACGAGTCCTTCATCATCCAAGCCGCAAAAGAGTTCAAAGATGTTGAGTTCTGCCACGCTACCGGTGTTAAAGCACACACCGAGGGTCTGGCAAACTTCCACAACGCCTTTGCTTCTATCTACGAAGGTCGTTATTTGGCCGGTATTGCCGCCGGTATGAAGCTCAACGCTATGATCACCGCCGGTGACATCACCGCCGAAGAGGCTGTTATGGGCTACGTTGGCGCCTTCCCTTATGCAGAGGTTATCTCCGGTTACAGCTCTTTCTACCTGGGCGCTAAATCCGTTTGCCCCAGCGTAACCATGAAGGTTGACTTCACTAACTCCTGGTATGATCCTACCGCCGAGGCCAACACCGCCGCCGCTTTGATCGACCAAGATTGCGTACTCATCAGCCAACACGCTGACTCTATGGGCGCTCCCTCTACCTGTGAAGCCAAGGGCGTTCCCAACGTTTCCTACAACGGCAGCACCGAAGAGACCTGCCCCAACACCTTTATCGTATCTTCCAGAATCAACTGGGCTCCCTACATGGAGTATATGGTAAAGACCGTTGCCGCCGGCGAGAAGATTGCTGCTGACTGGACCGGTACTTTGGCTAATGGCGCTGTTGCTTTGACCGACCTGGGTGCAAAAGCTCCTGCCGACGGTACCAAAGAGGCTATCGAAACCGCCAAACAAAAGCTCATCGATGGTGAGATCAGCGTATTCGATACCAACAACTTCACCGTTAACAACGAAAAACTCACCACCTACAAAGCAGACGTTGACGATGCCGGCGACTTCGTTCCCGAGACCGAAGTTATTGCTAACGGTATCTTCGAAGAGTCTAAACACCGTTCTGCTCCTTACTTCGATGTAAACATCGACGGTATTACCAGACTGGACGTAGACGAGAAATAATCAGCGACCGTATAAAAAGGCGGAGCTTTTCGGCTCCGCCTTATCTTCATTTACGTATTCTAATTTTTGAACGGAGGTAACGGAGTGAATAAATCTGTTGCATTAGAGCTTCGGAATGTTACAAAAACCTTTGGTAGCGTTGTTGCCAACCACGATGTGGACCTGACCGTATACAAGGGTGAAATTTTAGCCATACTGGGCGAAAACGGTAGTGGTAAAACCACTTTAATGAATATGATCGCCGGTATTTATTATCCCGACCACGGTGAGATCTATGTGAATGGGGAAGAAGCCCTGATCCGTTCACCCAAAGACGCATTTAAGTACAACATCGGTATGATTCACCAGCATTTTAAGCTGGTAGACGTATTTACCGCCGCAGAAAATATCGTTTTAGGTACCAAGGACGAAAAACGGTACAACATTAACGACGTTAATAAAAACGTTTTAGAAATTACCGAAAAATACGGTTTTCATATGGACCCGAAAAAGAAGGTCCACGAAATGTCGGTGTCTGAAAAGCAAACGGTAGAGATTATCAAAGCCCTGTACCGCAAGGCCGACCTTTTAATTTTAGACGAGCCTACCGCCGTGTTAACCCCGCAGGAAACGCAAAAATTATTCTCGGTTTTACGCAATATGCGTGACGACGGTAAGGCCATTATCATTATCACCCACAAAATGCACGAGGTGCTGTCGCTGTCCGACCGTGTTGCCGTGCTTCGCAAGGGCGAGCACATTGGCACGGTAGAAACGGCCTCCACCAACGAATCTGAGCTGACCGAAATGATGGTTGGCAAAAAAATATCTTTGAATATTCAACGCTCCGAGCCGAAAAACTGTGAGGATCGGCTCGCCGTTTCCAATATATGCTGTACTGACCAAGAGGGCGTACAGATTTTAGACAATGTGTCCTTCACCGCTCGCTCCGGCGAGATTTTAGGTATTGCAGGTATCGCAGGTAGCGGCCAAAGAGAGCTGTTAGAAGCCATTGCCGGCCTGCAGCACTTAGACAGTGGTGAGATTTTATACCACGACCCCAAAACCGGCAAGACCGAAAATCTGCGGGACAAGACCCCGGTGCAAATCCGCGATTTAGGCGTTCGCCTCTCCTTTGTGCCTGAGGACCGCTTGGGTATGGGTCTGGTTGGTAATATGGATATTATCGACAATATGATGCTTCGCAGCTACAGCAAGGGCCACTCCTTATTCTTAGAGCGTAAGGCCCCTAAGGATTTGGCTGAAAAAATCATCGAGCAGTTAGAGGTTTCTACCCCCAGCGCCACCACACCGGTACGTCGTTTGTCGGGCGGTAACGTGCAAAAGGTGCTTGTAGGCCGCGAAATTGCCGCTGCGCCCACCGTTTTAATGGCTGCCTACCCGGTGCGCGGGTTAGACGTTAACTCCTCTTACACCATTTATAATTTGTTAAACGCCCAAAAAGAGAATGGCGTTGCCGTTATCTTTGTGGGTGAAGACCTTGACGTTTTGGTTGAGCTTTGTGACCGCATTTTGGTTATCGGCTCGGGCAAAATTACCGGTATTGTAGACGGCAGAACCGCCGTTAAAGAAGAAATCGGTTTACTTATGACCAAAACCGAAGCCGCACAAACACAAGAAGGGGGTGCCCAATAATGGAAAAGGCAGAGAAAAAAATTCGCGAGCCCTTTATGCACATTGTTAAACGTACCGACGTTTCTTTCAAAAAGGCTATACTTATCAGAGCCATTGCCATTTTGTGCGCTACCGTTGTTTGCGGTTTGATATTCGTGCTGTTAAGCGGTAAAAATCCCTTTGCTTTCTATCAGGCCATTTTCGAGGGCTCTTTTGGTACCCCGCGCCGTATTTGGCGTATGGTGCATAGCCTGGCTATTCTGCTGTGTATCTCTTTGGCAGTAACCCCCGCCTTTAAAATGCGATTTTGGAACATCGGCGCCGAGGGTCAGGTGCTTATCGGCGGCTTGGCAACAATGGCGGTTATGTATTACTTGGGCGGCAAGGTTTCTATGCCGGTGCTGTGGGTGCTTATGTTGGTATCCAGCATTGCTGCCAGCGCCATTTGGGCGGTTATTCCGGCTATATTTAAGGCCAAATGGAACACCAATGAAACCCTGTTTACCCTTATGATGAACTACGTGGCCACTCAGCTGGTGCTCTTCTTTATTAACACCTGGGTTACCAGCGGTTCGGGTGTTTTGGCCCCTTTAAAAGAGTTTGGCCTGCCTACTATTTCTAACGCCTGGCTGTTAAATATAATTACCGTTGCAGTGCTTACCGTTATGCTGTATATCTACCTGCGTTATAGCAAGCAGGGGTACGAAATTTCGGTTGTGGGCGAGAGTGAGAATACCGCCCGCTACATTGGTATCAGCGTTAAAAAGGTTATTATCCGCACGATGATTATTTCGGGTGCCCTTTGCGGCGTAGCCGGCCTTTTGCTGGTTGGCGGTACCGACCATACCATCAGCGCCAACACCGTAGGCGGCCAGGGCTTTACCGCTATTATGGTATCTTGGCTGGGTAAATTTAATCCCTTCTATATGGTATTAACCGCCTTCTTGATTGTCTTTTTGCAGGCGGGCGCTAAGCAGGTTTCCACCACCTTCCGTTTAGATGAAGCTATTTCTGACATTGTAACAGCCGTAATTTTGTTCTTTATTATCGGCTGCGAGTTCTTCATTAACTACAAAATCGTGTTCCGTAATTCTGCAAAGGAGGGTAAATAATGCTTACGTTTATTGTTATGGCTATCCGAATGGGTATGTCCTTCCTCTTTGGC
>CAZUJI010000135.1:0-4728 GCA_964620235.1 uncultured Eubacteriales bacterium | reverse complement strand
GCATGCTGATGTGGCGTAGCTTTAGCCATTGGGTTGGCGGTATGGGTGTGCTTGTGTTTGTTATGGCCATCTTACCCGGTTCGTCCCAAGGGTCAATGCACATGATTCGCGCCGAAATGCCCGGGCCGATTATAGGTAAATTGGTGCCCAAAGTAAAAGATACGGCGAAAATATTATATATAATTTATATTTGCCTTACCTTTGTGCAAATTGGATTTTTAGTGCTGGGCGATATGCCGTTTTTTGAGAGTGTTTTACACGCTTTGGGCACTGCAGGTACCGGTGGTTTTGGCATTAAAAACGACAGTTTAGCCGGCTACTCCCCTTATTTGCAATGGGTTATTACCGTTTTTATGTTGATTTTTGCCGTTAATTTTAATATTTATTACTTTATACTACTTCGCAAAATTCGTACGGCCTTTTGCAGCAGCGAATTTTGGTGCTATATTGGAATGGTGATTGTTGCAACAGCAGTTATAACAGCAAACATATATCCCTTATATAATACTGTTTCCGATGCATTACGTCATTCTGCATTTCAAGTGGCTTCTATTATTTCTACTACCGGTTACAGCACCGTAGATTTTAATTTGTGGCCGGGGTTATCCAAAGCAATTTTGCTTATTTTAATGATGACCGGTGCCTGCGCGGGATCTACTGCAGGTGGATTTAAAATCTCGCGTATTGTTTTGTTATTTAAATCTATGTGCCGCGAGTTCCGCCGTTTGCTGCACCCTCGCTCGGTGAGCAAGATACAGTATGAAGGACGCAAAATTGAAGAAAGCACACTGAATAACGTACACGTTTATTTGGTGGTTTACATTGCTTGTTTTGTTCTTATATTCTTACTCCTTTGCATTGAGCCCTTTGATTTTGAAACCAATCTTTCGGCTGCGGCTACCTGTTTTAATAACGTAGGTCCCGGTTTGGGCGGCGTTGGCCCTGCGTCTAATTTTGCAATGTACTCTGATTTTTCAAAAATCGTATTATCCTTTGCGATGCTGCTCGGAAGATTAGAGATCTTTCCGCTAATTATAGCCTTCTCCCCTGCCACTTGGACCAAAAAATACCGCTAACAAAAAAGCCCGTACAAATTTGTACAGGCTTTTAAAATTATAGTTGCTTTAATACTGCAATTAAAAATTTATATATTCTTTGCGTAGACGAAATAGATAATTTTTCACGGTAGGTGTGAATGCCGGACATATTTGGGCCAATGGATACAGCATCTAAATCTTCTATTTTTTCACAGAAAAAGCCACATTCCAAACCGGCGTGTATAGCCTCGATTTTCGGTTTTTTATTAAAGCATTCTTGCCAAACCTTGCACATTGTTTTTTGCAGAACAGAGTCTTTTTTAAACTCCCAAGCCGGATAAAATGCGCCAAACTCTGCTGTGCCGCCGAACGTGGAGGAGAAGGCTTGCAGCTTATTTAATAAAGCTTGTTTATCTTCGTTTACGCTGCTGCGAACGCCAAAGGATGCAGACAGTATATTTTCTTCGGTTTTTAAAATGCCCAAATTTAACGACGTTTCTACCAATCCGGGAATATTCTCACTCATTGCAATAATCCCGTTCGGTACGGTGGTTAAAAATTCAGCTACAGATTTTGAAGCTTTCGCCGAATATGCGGTGTCTTGCTGCGAAATATGCTCTACATTCAGCTTTAAGTCTGGGTCGGTGGGAATTTTTGTTTTGCTTTCAAAAGCGCTTGCAGCGGCAAATACGTCACATTCCGTGGCCAGTATAATTTCTGCATGGGGTGGAATGGCATTGTCTTTTTGGCCACCGTTGATAGAAATTAAACGGTACTCCCCTATTTGGCTTAAAAATTCACCTGCAATAATATTGGCGTTCAGTCTACCTTTATCAATTTCTACACCCGAATGGCCACCCTGCAAGCCGGAAATCGTAACTTTATAGCAAGGCAAGGTATTCTGATCTGACTCTAAAGGCATACGTAAAACAGCGCCTGCGCCGCCGGCGCAGCTCACAGTAAAAATACCCTCGTCTTCCGAGTCTAAATTGATCATACGGCGGGCATGAATGTCTGAGCAATCCAAACCCTCGGCGCCCAAAAGGCCGATTTCTTCATCAACAGTAAACAAAACCTCTAAGGGTGGATGTTCAATATCCTTGGCCTCAAGCAATGCAAGGCACATAGCAACCGCAATGCCGTTGTCACCGCCTAAGGTCGTGCCGTGGGCAAAAATATTGTCGTCTTGCATATCAATCTGCAAGCCATCACGCATAAAATCAAAAGAGGTATTCGGATCTTTTTCACAAACCATATCTAAATGCCCTTGCAAAAGTACAGGAGCGTGATTTTGGTAACCGGGGGTAGCCTCTTTTTTAATTAAAACGTTCCCCAAAGTGTCTTGACGGTATTTGAGCCCCGTTTTTTTGGCGAAATTAACACAATAGTTACTGATTTGCTTCATATTCCCCGAGCCGTGAGGTATGGCGCAAATCTCTTTAAAGTATTTAAATACAGAGCCGTATTCTAAATTTCTGTAATCGTACATCTTTTTACTCCTTGTGATTTCTTGCATATTCTTCGGCATAGGTTAAAAAATCGTATACCGGCGCTAATTTTTCGTAGGTTTTTTTAACCTTTTCGGCCAAATCGGGCGCATATAATTCGTTTATGTCCGTTGGCTTGTACATAAAACAAAGCGTTTTTTGATTTAACCATTTTTGCAGCTCTTCACTATATTGCGGGAAGCGTGTACGCTTGTATTTATCTCCCGCTAACTCTACGTCGTGCAATGAATCATAGGCTTTTTTTGCCGCAATAAATTTAGGATGCTGCTCCATAATCAATTTGCGCACCGCCGCCATCGTTTCGGGCGAGGTACAGTAGTAGCCGCAACCGTAAATAAACGACCCAGACGTAATTACAAAGAAAAACTCCGGCCAACCGGGGTACTCTTTTTTATATCGGCGAAACGAAATCCATTGACTGTCACGAAACAGCATTTTACCTTTAGAAAAGCGTAAATCACACCAAATGCGAGATATTGCCTTATCCACCGCGGGTATGGTTACGATTTCTTGGTCTATTTTTAATACAGTGGGTGCCAGCTGAATAGCTAAATCCCGCAAGGGTTCAAAAACAAAACGGTTGTAATCGCCGCGATGCTCGTTAAACCACTCGCGGCTGTTATTAAAACGATTTTCTGCCAAAAAGAATAATGTATCGGGAGAAAACATAAATCCAACTCCTAAACCAGATGATATTATTATACTACCCATTCACCCGATAAGCAAGCAAAAGAAGCAATAAAAAATCCGCTTACTTGTAAGTAAACGGATTATTAACGGCACAATTTTAATAGAGCGCCTTCGCTTAACATAATCTAATTGAAATTTTTAAATCCAAAATCCTTAAAAGAATAATCCAAATCTTCTACCGAAATAAACTGCTCAAGGCAATCAATTAAATCACAAATACCCTGACGGCTCATTTCCATAAAATCGTTTTGATTATCGGTTGAACCAATGTATTTTTTACAATTCAATGGGTAATTTTTAGTAAAACTTGCAGCCTCTATCGTTCCTCTCGCCTCATAAAGCGATTCGCCGGTATCTCTATAATAATACGACGTTATATACTCATAATTCCCCGTGTGGCTTTTAGGAACGTATATGTAAAAATTGATGCTAAACGTTTCGTCCAAAACGCTATGTAGACAAAATTCAATTTTATCTGTATCTCCCCAATAATACAGCGAAAAATCCTCCGATGCATATCCGCCGTAGTTATCAGCAGGTTTAGAATAGTAACAATAGTCCCCGTTGATGGTTCCGTTTTGTATTACAAAATTCTTAAGGTATCCAAATAAATCCTTTTTCGTATCAGTTTTGGGAGTTTCGGATGTACTGGTTTTTTTCCCAGACGTAACAACCGATTGCTCAATTTTACTGCTTGTTTTTGATGAAGTAGGTTGGCTTGTAACCTCTTCGGATACATTGCTTGATATATAGGAACTAATTGACTCTGTATTAGAGCTTATGTCCGGATCATTTGAATTTGAATTGTTTCCAATGATTACAATTACGGTTATTAAAAGCGCTATAATAAGAATTAAACCAATAACCAAAAGCAAGAGCGGCTTTTTTCTTTTAGGTTGTTTACCGTTCATCTGACCGGAACCGGATAAATTTGAAAACGAAGGCTTGGCTTCATCTTCTTTTAATAATTCATCTGTAGATACATTAAATAATTTAGACAGAGCGATTATACTATCCAGAGACGGTTGCGTTTGACCTGTTTCCCACAAACTGATACTCTGCCTTGTAACTTCTAATTTTTCTGCCAATTCGTCTTGTGACATATTGTTGATTTTTCTATACTTTCTAATATTATCCCCTAACAAAAAAACACATCTTTTTTTTAGATACATTGATTATAACATTTCAACTTAAAAAAACAAGAGATTTCATTTGGAATATTGTCAAGCAGCACATGCTTTTTTGCCAATTGCATTTTGCTTTTTTGTTTTTAAAGTATTTATTTTACTGTATATTAAAATATAGCACAATTTTCGTTATGAAAAATAGCCCGTTCTTAGTTGAACGGGCTTTAAAGATTTACTTTTAAATTTATATATCTTTCATAATCACATCATTGAGACGTTTTTCACAATAGTTGAGAAACTCGTGCCAAAGTTTATTATCTATAAATTTATTTTCACCCGTTTTTAAAAGCAATTCTCCCTTAACGG
>CAZUJI010000134.1:0-4789 GCA_964620235.1 uncultured Eubacteriales bacterium | reverse complement strand
GATAAACGCTGAAAGCATCTAAGCGTGAAGCCAACCTCAAGATAAGATATCCCATTGCTTTAGCAAGTAAGGTCCCCGGTAGACTACCGGGTTGATAGGCTGCGTGTGTAAGAGTGGTGACACTTTTAGCTTGGCAGTACTAATAGACCGAGGGCTTAACCTATTTAGTCTTCTTCCTCGCTTTATCCCCTTTGTTCAGTTTTTAGGGTACATGGGTTTATATAGGTTGTTTTTTCTGAGTGATCTGCATTTGCAGGTCACTTTTTTTATTCAAAACAGATTGGTTGACAGACTTATACCAAAATGGTAATCTATATATAAAAGGTGGTGCTTCGTATGTGCCGTAAGCTACGGTGGATTCTTCCGATTTTGGCGGTTCTATTGGTTGGCGTGACCGTTTTATTTGCTGCTTTGCCACGAGCAAAAAACAGCTATAACGAGATGAACTCGCGGCAAAAAGCCGGGGTGGATGCTTATATCCAAAGCCAAAAATGGGTGCCCGACCCTGACGATTGGGTAGATACCACAAGTAAATCCTGCACGGCTTTTTATGCCGGTACGGCAAATATTTCTATGAAATGGTTGCCCAATCTGCCGGTTTTGTTGGCCGAGTGCCACTATGGCGTAGTAGGGCGTATTAAAAATGTGGAGCGCACAAGCACTGACTTTTGCTATACCCTGCAAATAACCGATTCTTTTGCCGGATATTTAGGCTTCAAACGCAATATTCAGGTGCTGGTAAGCAGTGAAAGCACAGCCCTTACCGAGAATTTAACTGCAGGTCGGGAGGTTTTACTGTTTTTAAGCAAAGAGGGAGAGTATTATCGGCCGCTTTATTACGAGCACGGGGTGTTTTCCGTATCTGCAACGGGTCAGTTGTATGCTTTTTCAAATTTACAAAGCAACTCTGTTTACGACGGCAAAGACCTTCGTGTGTTGCTGAAAGATATAAAGCAAATGAAAAAAGAAATGGGTATGAAATAATAAAGGCCTCCGAGTTTTGGCTCGGAGGCTTTGCTTTTATGAATATTATTCTGCCCAGGCGACAACAACGGCTGCGGCGGTGGTGTCGGTGTGGGTGATACTCAAAGAGAATTGCAGATTTTGTGCTTCGGCCAATGCTTTGGCACGGCCACTTAATGTAAAAGAGGGGGCGCCTTTTTCGTTATGCAGAATTTGCACCTCGTTTAAACCAAAACCAACCAATCCAACGCCCAAAGCCTTGCCAAAGGCCTCTTTAGCGGCAAAGGCGCCGGCGGCACTCTCTAATCGCCGTTTTTCGCCTTTTTTTTGCAGCTCTGACTGCTCGTCGGGGCCAAAAACCTCGTTTATAAACCTTGGATTTTCCATTGACCGAGCAATACGGTCAATATCCACCATATCAATGCCGCTTAAATACTTCATTTTGCATATACCTCGGAATTGCATCTTTAATTAAGCCCATCATACGCTCGTTGGGGCTAAAAATAATGTACTCTTTACCGCTGTCTACCAAATAAGAGTCCTCGCCCGTAATGCACAGATACTTTTGCTTGCCTTGGGGCAGGGGCTCGTCGGCACTGTAGGGGGTAATCGACCGCACCGAGCTGCAGTGAAAGGTGGTTAAGCGCTTGCGGTATTTGTGATTGACCACCTTGTCGATATGCACGGTGCCGCCAACGAAAATGTACTCAAACTCTACGTTCTGGCGGCCGGCTAAAACAAAAATGCCAATGATTACGCCAATCATTATAAACAAAAACAAGGTGGCGTACTGCAAAAAGGCCAGCAGTAAAAAGCAGCATATAGCAACGGCCAAAGACCCAAAGCTGTAAATCATCAGCTGGGTGGTAATCTCTTTTGGCCCCTTGCGGCGGGGGGCGATTTGCTCGTAAACTTGATCCATACGCGGTTTTCTCCTTTTTCGCTATTTCCACCGCACCGTGTGGCGAAACTCGTTGGGGGTAATGCCCAACAGATTTTTAAAGGCTTTGTGGAATTGCTTTTGGTCGCTATAGCCTACGGACGCGGCGGCTTCGGTAATTTTCATATCGGTGTTGGCCAGCAGGCGGCAGCATTGCTCAATGCGCACCTTTTGCAGATATTTACAAAAGGTCAGCCCCGTATCTTGCTTGAATTTAACGCTTAAATAGGGCAGGCTTAAATATAATTCCTTGGCCACGTCGGTCAGGGTAATGGGCAACATATAGTTTTTTTCAATATGCTCCACAATATACTGGCTGTAGTCGCCGTAAATGACGTTTGCATCGGTATTGTTGATGCTACGCATAGCCAAAATAATAATCTCTATAAGCATACACCGCATAATTTCTACAAAGCCGGCGCGTTTGGCGTCAAACTCCCGAAGCAAACGCTCCATTAAGCGCAAAACTGCGCCGTCAGTATCTTTAAAAATATGGTTGGCGGGGTTGGCCGACAAAAACGAGCTTTCGAACCGGATTAAATAGTTGTTTACAACCTCTTTTAAGCTGCGGCATTCGGCTAAGGTTTTGTCTACCGTGGCGGGCATAAACAAGCAGTTGATGATTTTAAGCTTGGCCGTGTCGGGGGTTTTGGCATAGGCGTGGGTAGAGTTAAAATCTATAAAAAAGAAGTCCCCCGGCCGTAGCATCGACACCTGCCCGTTGAGTGTATGCTGTGCCTCACCCTCTAACACGTAGGCCAGCTCTAAAAAATCGTGGTGATGGGCGCGGCTAAAATCATCCTCGCAGCAAAAAATGTGTATGCGGTTTTTTTCTAAGGTGTCATACATATTCATACAAAACACCCCTAAAATTTATAAAAATAGGTCTTTTTTTATATTATATGGCCGAATCTCTCCCTCGTCAATAGACAATCCCGATTTTTTGTGTTAAAATACCCCCAAAGGAGCGATTTGGATGCAACTCAACAAATATATAGACCATACCAATTTAAAACCCCAGGCCACACCGGCCGATATTACCGCCCTGTGCCGGCAGGCCAAGGACTACGGCTTTGCCAGCGTTTGCGTGCTGCCGGTGTATATTCCCTTAGCAAAACAATGTCTGGCAGGGTCAGACGTCAAGGTCTGCACGGTTATTGGCTTCCCCCTGGGGGCCAATACCACCAAAATGAAGGTGACCGAGGCGGTGGAGGCCGTAGAGCTGGGGGCCGACGAGCTGGATATGGTTATTCACGTGGGGGCCCTTTGCGCAGGGGATACCCAATACGTTTTAGAAGAAATCAAGGCCCTGCGGCAGGCTACCCGCGGCAAAATTTTAAAGGTGATTATTGAAACCGGACTGCTAAATCAAGAGCAAATTGCCACCGCCACCCGCTTAGTGTGCCAAGCAGGGGCCGATTTTGTAAAAACCTGCACCGGCGTTTCGCCGGGGGTGGCTACGGTAGAGGCTGTGGAGATTATGCGGCAAAATTTGTCGGGCAGTACCCAAATTAAGGCCTCGGCAGGCATTAAAACCTACGCCGCCGCCAAGGCGCTGTACGATGCAGGCGCCCGTCGCATCGGCACCTCGGCAGGGGTACAAATAGCCCAAAGTACGGAGGTATACGATGACTAAAATCGTAGTTGTAGGCAGCTCTAACGTAGATATTACCGGTTACACCGCGCGGTTTCCCGTACCGGGGGAGACCGTTTTAGGGCAGGATTACAAAATCAGCTCGGGGGGCAAGGGCAATAATCAGGCCACAGCCGCCGCCAGAGCAGGGGCTGAGGTAACGATGGTTACCGCCCTGGGCGAGGATTTTTTGAGCCGTATATTAAAAGAGCATTACACCCGCGAGGGGATGTGCACCGATTATATTTGCACCAAAGCCGCGCCTACGGGTATGGCAATGATTCAAATCAGCGCCAAGGACGCGCAAAATAACATTATTGTAATCAAGGGTGCCAACGGGGCGTTAAGCCAAGCTGACGTTTTTGCCGCCGCCGAGCAGGTGGCCGGGTGCGATATGGTGATTGCCCAGTTAGAAACGGGGGAGGAATCGCTGTTGGCCGCCAAAGAGATAGCCCGGCAGTACGGCAAGCCCTTTTTGCTGAACCCTGCGCCCTATGCGCCGCTGTCAGCAGAATTTTTGCAGGGCATTACCTATTTTACCCCCAACGAGACCGAGGCCGCCGCTTGCACCGGTATAGCGGTAGAAAGCCCCGAGCAGGTGCACAAGGCCGCCGAGATTTTGCTGCAAAAAGGGGTGCAAAACGTGATTATTACCCTTGGCAAGCGGGGCGCCTATTTTTATAACGGCAAAGAGGAATATCTGGTGCCGCCGCCCACCGTGCAGGCGGTGGATACCACCGGCGCAGGCGACGCTTTTAACGGCGGCTTTGCGGTGGCCGTGGCCGAGGGTAAAGACCATAAAACGGCAATGCAGTTTGCAAGCTGTGTGGCGGCACTTTCTATTACCAAAAAGGGGGCTGCCGAGGCAATGCCCGGCCGCGCCGAGGCCGAAAAGCTGCTGCAAAGCTTTTACGGCACCAAAATGTAGGCAAAAATGCCTCTTTAGCTCAATAAATTTAAAAAAAGTAAATTTAATACTTGATTTTTTGGTCGCGATTCGGTATAATACCATAGTGACCTACGGAGAGATGGCTGAGCTGGTCTAAGGCGCACGACTGGAAATCGTGTAACGGCTAATACCCGTTCGGGGGTTCGAATCCCCCTCTCTCCGCCAAAACGAAAATCCTGTCGACTTTTGTCGATGGGATTTTCGTTTTGTATTATTCATTTTTCATTATTCAATATTCATCATTCATTAAAACGGATTTTCGTAATGAATAATGAAGTCGCTTACGCTGATGAATAATGAATAA
>CAZUJI010000133.1:3274-4797 GCA_964620235.1 uncultured Eubacteriales bacterium | reverse complement strand
GTTTTTTGTAGGGCGGGGGTTTACTCCCGCCGAAACGAAAACCAGCTGCGGCGGGACCAAGGCCCCGCCCTACGGCAATTACCAATACTCTCCAATTTTTCGACGGGGATTTTTGCTTTTGTTACAGCTTTTCAAAAACCAGGGTGGCCTGAATACGGTCGCCCCCGCCAAAGCCCGAGCTGTGGGCCGAGGCGGTGGTAATGGTGTGCAGGCGGTAGCCCTTTTCGGCTTGGGCGTTTATCACCGCCTCTAACTCGCTTAAATTTTTAGATTTCGTGCCTAAAAATTTTTCTTTTAAGGTTACCTGTAAAACCAGATATTGCGGCATAACGTTCACTCCTTTATATAAGTTTATTTTATTGTATACAGCCCCGTTGCAGCCGTAAATACACAATATTTGGCAGTTGAATTATGCCTGCCGATTTTATGTTGTTTTTTTGCCGAAATATGGTATAATTAGGCTTTAGGAGACAGAAATGATGCAAAAAAAGGTGTTTTATACAGAATTTTCTTACGTTTTGGGCCTGGTGATTATGGCCTTTGCCGCCGCCTTTACCGAAAAGGCGGATTTTGGTATGTCTATGGTGGTGGCGCCCGCCTATATTATCCACTTAAAGCTGTCGCAAATCTGGCCCTGGTTCAGTTTTGGTGTGGCGGAGTATTTCTTCCAGGGCGTTCTGGTTTTGGTCACCGTTTTTATTATGCGCAAATTCAAACCGTCCTATTTGTTCTCGTTTGTTACGGCGGTGCTTTACGGCACCCTGTTAGATGCTGCTATGAGCTTGATTGCCGCCCTGCCTGAGGACACCTTTCTCCTTTGCAGCGTGTGGTATCTGTTGGGCATGGTGCTTTGCTCTTTGGCGGTGTCACTGTTCTTTCATACCTACTTATCGCCCGAGGCTTACGAGCTAATCGTTAAAGAGTTGGCCGAAAAATTCGGCTGGAACATCAACAAAGTCAAAACCGCCTACGATTGCTTCAGCACCCTTTTGGGTATCATACTCTCCTTTGCCTTTTTTGGCTTCGGCGTGTTCCGAGGGGTTAAGCTGGGCACGGTGCTATGCGCCTTGGTGAACGGCTTTTTAATCGGCCGCTTTACCAAGCTGTTAGAACGGTACTTTACCTTTAAAAACCGCTTTGCAATCGAAAAATATTTTCAGTAAGGGGGAGCAGGAATGCCTGTTTTAATACCGCAAATTGTGGGTCTGCTGGCGGTGGCCACCTTTTTATTCAGTTATTTGCAAAAAAATCGGCGCAATATTATTATGTGGAACGCCATCTCACGCTGCCTGTATATCGCCCAGTATTTTTTGCTGGGGGCCTACTCGGGCGCGGTGTTGGATATTTTAGGCACCGTATCGTCGGTGGTGGCGGGCAAAAAGCATACCCCTTTTGTAAAAAAGCACACCGGGCTGCTGCTTTTGGGTATCAATTTTTGCATTGTGGCGGCGGGCGTGGTTATTGCCGTTGCCAATCGCAGCGTTTTAGACCTTTTGCCGGTGGCGGGCGTTTTGCTGCATACC
>CAZUJI010000133.1:0-3264 GCA_964620235.1 uncultured Eubacteriales bacterium | reverse complement strand
ATGGATTCGCCGCGTGTCGCTGCTGGGCTCGCCCTTTTGGTTTGTGTATAATTTCTTAAGTCGCGCTTACGGCTCGGCAGTGGGGGATATTTTAACCATACTCTCTATTTTAATTGCAATGTACAGGTACAAGACCCGGCCGCAATCGAAGGAAGAAACCCCGCAGTAACCCTTTTGAAACGGTATAATAAAATCCCTGCCCAAGCCCTTGGGTGGGGATTTTTGCATATTTTCTCCTCTGTGGCAGATACTTTTACGGGGGAGATGCGTATGTATATTATGGTGGCGCGGGCGGTATTTATTTATATTACTGTTATTTTTGCCATACGGGTTATGGGCAAACGTCAGGTGGGCGACCTACAGCCCGGTGAGCTGGTCATTACCATTTTAATTTCTGAGGCGGCGGTGCTGCCCTTAGAGGACCGCAACCAGCCCCTTTTGGTTGGGATGGTGGCCATTTTTGTGCTGGTCATTATGGAGGTGCTGACCTCGCTGATTACTATGAAATCTATTCGCCTTCGCAAGGTCATCAACGGCCGCTCGGTGCTGCTGATTCAAGGGGGCAGGGTAGACCAGCATGCTATGCGGCGCCTGCGCATTACCGTGCCCGATTTAATGGAGCTGCTGCGCTGCCAAAACGTGTTCGACATTTCTACCGTAGCCTACGCCATTTTAGAAACTAACGGCCAGCTAAGCGTGCTGCTTAAAAACGCCCATCAGCCCGCCACGCCCAAGGACGTGGGGGTGCAGGCCAAAAAAACCGGCTACCCCGCCTTGGTAATCAGCGACGGAGTCCTGCTCTCCGACAGTGTAAAGCTCATAGGCTCCACCCCCGGCCAAATCGAGCAGCTGTTGGCCCAAAAAGGGCTAAAGCCCCACCAGGTATTTTTAATGACGGCGGACTGCTACGGCAAGCACACCATTGTAAAAAAAGGGGAGTAAGGGATGAAACGAATTGTAATAGCCTTGCTGTTAATGCTGGGCATTGCGGGCGCCTGCGTCGGTGAGCATTACGTACTGCACCGCCAGGGCAACAAAATTCAAAGCTTAGTGCAGCAGGCGGCAGAGGACTACCAAAACGGTCGACAGCAGCAAGCTATAACCACCGTGGCGCAGTTGGCCGAGCTTTGGCATACCGCCGAGCGGCAGCTGTCTTTTTTTGTGGGGCACGACGACATTCGCGAGTTAGAGCTCTCTATCACGCGGCTGGAGCCCTTGTGTCGCGACGGCAATTCCGACGTATTTTTAAGCGAATGCGCCTTGGTAGAAATGCTGATGCGCCATATCGCCGAAAATCAAAAGCTGCGCTTAGAAAATATATTGTAAAACCGCCCCAAAACGGGGCAAAAACCCCTACTTTTTCGCAAAGGTCAGGAAAAGTCAAAAATTTTAACAAATAATTCATAAAAACCTATTGACAACCGGCGCGGTTAGTGGTAAATTATAGTCAGTTTAGCACTCACACCGTTAGAGTGCTAAAGCCTAAAATACCAAAAATGGGGGTGCGCTATGGAGCTTTCGGGTCGCAAACGGGCAATTCTAAACGCCATTATCAAAAGCTATATCGACACCGGCGAGCCGGTGGGCTCTAAAGCCTTGTGCGCGCTTTTGGATATGGGCCTTTCCTCGGCCACCCTTCGCAACGAGATGAGCGAGCTTTGCGAGCACGGCTGGTTAGAGCAGCCCCACACCTCGGCGGGCCGTATCCCCACCAACGCCGCCTATCGGTTGTATATCGACAGCCTAATGGAGCGGCACAGCCTTTCGTCGGGTATGCGCACCGCCATTGACAATTTGTTGGCCGAAGCCGCCAAAGACCCTGAGCGTATGGCTTTGGTGGCGGGGCAGATGCTGGCCGACTTGGTGGGCTTCCCAACCCTGCAGGCCTACGTGCCCGGCAGCAGCGCCTACGTACGCCGCTTAGAGCTTATGCCTATGGGCCGGCGCACCATTTTAATTGTACTTATCACCTCCGACGGCCGCGCCCGCAGCCGTATTTGCCGCAGCGGGTCGGATTTAACCGCCGCCACCATCGACCGTTTTGACCGAATGATGACCAGTCGCATCATCGGCAGCGAGCTGTCGGGCTTTACCGCCGCCTTTATGCAAAGCCTCACCGCCGAGGCGGGGGAGTACATTTTGGCCTTAGCGCCGCTGATTGCCTGTGTGTTTGAAATGGCTGAGGAGCTGCACACCGCCAAGTTCCGCCTAAACGGTGGCCACAAGCGCCTGTCGCTGTGCGACGACGAGCGGGATGCCCGCCGCTTAGAGGGGGTTTTGGCTCGGCAAGACGAGCTTTTGCCCATCTTGGCCGAAATTACCCGCCCGGTAGACGTGGTGTTTGGCACCACCACCGGTATCGACGAGCTTCGCCCCTCCAATATGGTGGTTGCCCGCTATAAAATGGGCGGCAGCGAAAGCGGTCGCATTGGTGTTATAGGCCCCACCCGTATGGCCTACGACGAGGTGGTACCCAGTATAGAATATTTTGCCGCCAGGTTAGAGCAAATGCTGCAGCAAGCGGCTACAGATATGGAGGAATGATGATTTTGGCAGAGCAAGAAAAATGTTGCCAACAGCCTCAGGCAGAGCAACCTGCTGAGGGCTGCAAGTGTAAAAAAACGGGCGATTGCAAAAGCAAGCCCAAAAAAGACGAGTCAAAAAAACTCGCCGAAGAGTTAGAGCAGGTAAAGGCCCAACTCAAAGAGAAGGAGGAGCTGGTGCTGCGCACCGCCGCCGAGTTCGACAATTTTAAAAAGCGCACCGAGCGTGAGCGTATTGCCACCGTAGAGTATTCTAAAGCGCAAATTATTCGCCAGCTGCTGCCGGTGATGGACAATGCCGACCGCGCCGCTCAGTATGAGCAGGGCAGCGCCGAGTTTGCCAAGGGCATTGAAATGATTATGAAGCAGCTGTTAGAAATTTCGGCCAATTTGGGGCTAACCGAGGTTGGCAAGGTGGGCGAGCCTTTTGACCCGCAGCTGCACGAGGCGGTTATGCATATCGACGATGAAAACCTGCCTGAGAATTCTATAGCCATGGTTTTGCAAAAGGGCTACAAGTTAGGCGACACGGTCGTTCGCTGCGCTATGGTTCAGGTTGCAAATTAAAAAATATAAAAAATATAATTTATAAACTTTTTTGGAGGAATTTATCATGGGAAAAATTATTGGTATTGACTTAGGTACAACAAACTCCTGCGTAGCCGTTATGGAGGGCGGCGAGGCCGTTGTTATCTCTAACGCCGAGGGCGGCAGAACTACC
>CAZUJI010000132.1:0-4812 GCA_964620235.1 uncultured Eubacteriales bacterium | reverse complement strand
TGAATATTGAAATCGCTTCGCTGATGAATAATGAAAAATCAAAATGCCGATTTCGACATTTTCTTTTTATCGCAAACATACAAAATTTAAGATTTCGTACTTTTTATCGACTGCATAAAACCCGGTATTTGTGCGGGTTTGCGGAAAAGTCCTATAAGATCGCCCCAGCCAAAAATCCTCATTCGTAAGAATGGGGATTTTTACTTTTTCACTCTTCACTTTTCACTCTTCACTATTCTCTGCGTTTTTTGGTAGTGGATTTTTGGAAGTAATAAGGAATAAGTAATAGTGAAGAAGTGAAAGGTAACCGCTTGCGGACACAAATAAACGATGTTGCAACAAGTTGCAAACGATGTGCTTCGCAATGGTCGAAAAAATGACGACGGAGAGTATCCTGCCGTTTTTATAAACCATCATCCCTTTATATTCTCTTAATTCGCAAAGGCTTATGCAATTTTTTCGCGTAGGCAATCATACAGGCTGTACCTTTGCTTTTTCCATCCCAAAAACATATTACGTAATCACAAGCCTTGGCCATTTTCCAATTCCTTTTTGGGCCGGCACTTTTTCCGTATTTTTCCCAATTTGCAGGATATTGTTCAACACAAAATCCATTTTCCTTCGCATATCTTTCTCCAAGTTGGTCTGCCCCCTTGCAAGCGCCAGATAAGAAAATAAGCGTATGTGTTTGCCAGATTTCTTTAATACACATATCAATATACGCCTTAGCTTCACCATAATTTTCATAGTTTCTGCAACCGGCAATTACAATCCGTTTAATCATATCATCACCCTTTATATACTTATTTAAATATATATTTATTCAAGTGAATTGTCAATTAAATATACCTCTAATAAAATAAGTATAGAGGTGTAAAATAACATTATGATCAGATTAACACTGAACAAGGCCTTGGATAAATACGGTTTGACCAGATATGAACTGGCCAAAAGAACCGGTATTCAATACCAAGTAATTGACAACTACTATAAAAACAAAGTTAAGAGATACGACAGCTACGTGTTGGACAGAATATGTGACGCCATAGGCTGCCCCATCTCAGATATAATTGAATACAAAAAATAAAGCAGAGCATTGGGACACCCTCCGTAGAGAAGTGTCGCTTGGCTCTGCTTTTTTGTTTTCACCCTGCGTTTTCAATGTCCTGCTTTAGGCGGGCGATGATGCGCTTTTCTAACCGCGATATGTAGGATTGGGAGATGCCCAGGCGGTCAGCCACCTCTTTTTGGGTGTGCTCTTTATAGCCGCCCATACCAAAGCGCATATACATAATGTTCCGCTCGCGGGGCGATAAGGCCGAAACGCAGCGGTTGAGGGTGTTTTTTTCATCCTCTTGCTCTACGCCGCGGCTGATTTCATCGTAGTCGCTGCCCAGAATATCCGACAGCAGCAGCTCGTTGCCGTCCCAATCTACGTTTAAGGGCTCGTCGATAGAAATCTCAGCCTTTAAATTAGAGGTTTTGCGCAGGTACATTAAAATCTCGTTTTCAATACACCGGGAGGCGTAGGTGGCCAGCTTAATGTTTTTGTCGGGGCAAAAGGTATTTACCGCCTTGATTAAACCGATGGTACCAATGGAAATTAGGTCCTCTACCCCGGCGCCCACCGCCTCAAACTTGCGGGCGATGTACACCACCAGCCGCAGGTTACGTATAATCAGCTGCTCTTGCACCTCTTTGTGGTTTTGGGGCATTTTTTGCAGTAACGCCGTCTCCTCTTGCGGGGTAAGGGGCGGGGGCAGCGTGTCGGGACCGTTGATGTAATGCAGTGGGCGGGTAAATCCCAGCTTTTTCAGCAGCGCCGCCACCAGCACGCTGAATTTGGTGGCTATAATTCTCATATAGATTCACTCCTACAAAATTTCAGGGTCAAAAATAGCGTTGTAATCCTCCCCCAAGGGGGTGGTGCAAAGGGCCAAAACGGGGCCGTGGACCTCTTTTGGGCCACCGGGCAGAGTAAATACTGCCTTTTGGCACCGCACCGCCGGCAAAAGTCCCTGGCCGCCCACCGCTCGGTAGGGAATCACCCGCAGGCCGGGTGCCGCCTCGCCCCCGCCCGCAAAGCAAAGCAGCCTTGCCGTAAGGGCGCTGCCCAACAAGGCCTCGGCGGCGTCCAACTCGGCTACAATAACCGGCGCGCCGGTAAGCAGGTCTTTTAAGGAATGGCCCGTATCGGCCATAGCGGTAAACGGGGCGCTTTTATCGCCGTAAAAAATCCGCACCGCCACCCGCCTTGCGGTATTGGCCTGCCGATGCCCCAGCCGCCGCAGCAGGCGCACCGCGACGTAGCAAATCAGGGTGCTCAGCACCAAAATCCAGGGGGAAATATGGTAGTACACCACGCCGTTGTGAATGACCAGATTGGGCGGGCGGAACAAAAACCACAAGCCTATCATACCGCCGCAAAATAAAAAAGAAACGCCGTACAGCACCGCCAGCAGCCGCACGAAGCTGCGCCAGGTGCCAAAGCCGTAGGCAATGCTTACCATACCCGCCGAGCAAAAAAGCCGCAACAGCAGCTCACTACCCCAGCCGACGTCGGGCAGAAATATGTATAACGAGCAAGCCCCGCCAAACAGGGCCGCCAGTACCGTGCGCCACCATTTGGGCTGCTGCTTACCGAATAAATCCACGCAACAAAGCAAAAAGAAATTAACAAAGGTATTTACAAAAATCAACACGTCGGCGTATATCGTCACACAGTCCCCCGCCCTTGCCTTTAGGATATATTCAGTATACGGCGGCGTGGTATGAAAATTCTGTCAAAGCGTGTACCGAAAAAAATTTTTGAGAGCGCATTTTTTGTGATATTTCCTTCGGAATGGTTGCTTTTTCAGGGGAAGCGTGCTATAATGTATTTAAATAGGCAGATTATGCCATAAATTACGGAGGGATAGTATGAAACTGGTTACGTACATACACAACGACAAAGAGAGTTGGGGCTTTATTTTACCCAACCCGCTGGACGAGGGTAAGGATTACGTCTTTAACCCCAAAAAGGTTGATGATTTTATGCAACGCTCCGGCCGCGAGGCTACAACACCCTTAAAATATGCATTGCCCACCTGCCTTGGCAAGTACGAATGGCCTGACAGCGTTGCCGAATTTTTAAATTTAGGGCCCGATGCAATGGCCACTTTAAAAGAGCTTTGCTCCGCTACCGAGAATTTTTTAAACAAGAACTGCGACAAGTTCGCTATTCAATTTGCCGGCGTAGCCTTAGAGGAGGTTAAGCTGCGGGCGCCGATCCCTGAGCCGAAGCTGTTTTTAGGTCTGGTCTCCAACTGCCCCTCCTTCTGGCGCAGCGCACCCGCCAAAAAGCACGTTTCTATGGTACCCCTGGTACACCAACGTCCCGTTTCCTGCTTTGCCGGTCCTAACGACACAATTTTCTGTGCCGGTGGTAACGTAGAGCTGGGTGTGGTTATTGGTAAGGCCGGTAAGAACATCCCCATTGAAAAGGCTTACGAGCACATTGCAGGCTACACCGTAGTTATTGACACCCAAACCGACGGTTACTTCTGCGGGTTTGACGGCATTGAGCGCCCCGCAGTTGATAAAACCCGTACTGCTCCTTACTTAAAAGCCTTTGACTGGTACGACCAGGCAGCCTGCTCGTTTATGGGCAAAAAGGCCGACCGCTGCTGCGCCTTTGGCCCCTACATCGTTACCCCCGAAGAGGTTGGCAACCACTACGATTTATTAACCTACACCGGCCACGGCGGCATTGTGCGTGACCGCGCCCATACCTGCGCGTTCTCGACCGGTATTGAGCGCATTATCAGCTGGTACTCCACTATTGCCGAAATTCACCCCGGTGATATTTTCCACATGGGCACCACCGGTACCGACGGCGTGTTCTTAGACCGTGATATGTTCTACCCCGGTTTGACTATGGAGTCTGAAATTGAGCGTGTTGGCCGCCTGCAGGTAATTTCCGAGCAGAATTTAGACAACGTGCTTACCGCGTGGGAGCACACCACCTCGGTTGTTGCCGAGGACTATAAAAAGGCCGGCAAGGGCGAAATTGCCACCGCTGAGGATTGGGATTTAAGCAAGGTAAACAATGTTTGGATTACCATTGTAAACAACAAAAACTGTATGGAGACCGATGGCAAAAAGCCCACCGTTTCGCCCCGTGCCTTTAACGCACCCCGCACCTGTGTTAACACCACCGGCAGCGATTTAGTCATTAACAAGCGCGCCACCAAGCTTACCGTTAGCGTTGAGCTGGCCGCCGTTGTGAAGAAGCTGGTTAAGCACGTTACCAAAGAAACCTTTAAAGAAAATATTTTGGGCTACACGCCTATGATTGGTGTGGCTGACCGCTCTATGTGGGACGAATTCTTTACCCACGCCGAGCCCCCTGTAAACGGCAATATGGTAAACACCTATGCTCGTTGGGGCGACGGCAACAACATTATCGACACACCTAAAATGTTAGACAGCGTCGCAGGCCGCAAGATGACCTTAAAGGTAGAGGGCTACGGCGAGATTGTTTGCTCTACCGACGACTACAACGTAAATTTAGACCGCGCCTTAGAGTTTATCAGCCGCGACATTACCCTCTTCCCCGGCGACGTTGTAACCTTAGGCCGCGCCACGCAGGTAATTGAGATTCCTGCCGACGCCGACATTGAAGGCAAAACCGTTACCGCCGAGATTGAAGGCTTGGGCACCGTTACCGCCACCTTACACCGCGAGGCATAAGCAAAACTACACAAAAAACACCCGTCAAAGGGATACCCTCCATAGGGCAGTATCGGTTTTGGGATACAAATTTCGTTTAAC
>CAZUJI010000131.1:0-4832 GCA_964620235.1 uncultured Eubacteriales bacterium | reverse complement strand
TTACCAAATTTTTGAGGTGGAGTATGCCATACAAGCTGATTGCCAGTGATTTAGACGGGACGCTTTTGTTGCCGGATATGACGGTTAGCCCCGAAAACCGGGCGGCCATTGCAGCCTTGGCCCAAAGGGGCGTACAATTCGTGCCGGCCTCGGGGCGGACCCTGCGGGAGATTCCCGAGGAGCTGCGAAGCAACCCGAACATACGCTATATTATCTACTCTAACGGCGCCGCAACGGTGGATTTGCGCACGGGCCAGCAGTTTTTGCGGTGCATTACGCAAGAGGTATCGCACTTTATTTTGCAAACCGTGGCACCCTACGTCACCCACGTTACCCTGCGTCAGGGGGGCGTTTCTTACGCCGATGCCACCCAACAATCCGCCGAATACTGCGCTCACTGCCATTTGTGGGAGGCGCATCACCGCATTTTGCAGAGCCACGGCGAATTTGTAGAGGATTTTGCTGCCTTTGCCGAAGCGGCCGACAACGTGGAGATGTACGCGTTATATTTTCACAGTCGGGCCCAAAAAGCCGAGTGCCAACGGCGGCTGCAGGCCAACCCCCTACTGCGCATTGCCGAGGCCACGGAGGATAATTTGGAGATTTTTTCGTCGGCAGCGGGCAAGGGTAACGCTCTTTTGGATTTGGCCGCCTATTTGGGTGTTGACCGCCAAGAAACCATTGCTATGGGCGACAGCGACAACGACACCACGATGCTCAGGGCCGCGGGGCTGAGCCTGGCAATGGAGAATGCCTGCCCCGGCTTAAAAGCCACCGCCGACGAGGTCATTTGCCACCACACACAACACGGCGTGCAATACGTATTAGAGCATTATTTTGCATAAATATAAAAAATTTTTGGTTTTTACAAAGTTTTTATTGCATTAAAGCGCTAAATCTGTTACAATATTCTTAATATTTTTCATTTGTACACAAATTCTATAGGAGGTTTATGATTATGGATGGAAAAACGTTGCAGATTCTGATTGCAATGGTCATTTATATGGCCGCCGTAATTGGAATCGGTGTTATCTACGCAAAACGCGCAAATAAAAACTCTGAGGCTTACTTTTTAGGTGGCCGCTCTTTGGGCCCCTGGGTTACCGCTATGAGCGCCGAGGCATCGGATATGAGTGGCTGGCTGCTGATGGGCCTGCCCGGTGTTGCTTACTGGTGCGGCTTGGCCGACGCCGCTTGGACGGCCATTGGCTTGGCAGTAGGTACGTACGTAAACTGGCTGGTTGTTTCTAAGCGCCTACGCCGCTACAGCGTACGCGCCAACAACGCCATTACCCTGCCCGAGTTCTTCTCCAACCGCTTCCGCGAGAACAAAAAGATAATTTTATTTATTGCTGCAGCCTTTATTTTGGTATTCTTTACCGTATACGCCTCCAGCTGCTTTGTTACCTGCGGTAAGCTGTTCTCTACCCTGTTTGGGGCATCTTATCAATCTATGTTGATTTTAGGCGCTGTGTTCGTGCTGCTGTACACCATTTTGGGCGGCTTTTTGGCCGAAAGCGCATCGGACTTTATGCAGGCCATTGTTATGATCGTGGCTTTAAGCGTTGTGGTTATTTTGGGCGTTGTAAACGCCGGCGGCTTTGGCGCTGTAATTGACAATGCAAAGCAAATCCCCGGTTTCTTAGAGTTCTTTGGCCTGGCCACCCCCGTGGTAGACGAGGCCGGCACGCAATACGTTACCAACCGTGCACCTATGTTCGGCGCCGCTGCCCCCTACGGCATTTTAACCGTTTGCTCGATGATGGCTTGGGGCTTGGGCTACTTTGGTATGCCTCAGGTTCTGCTGCGGTTTATGGCCATTCGCAAAGAGGAAGAATTAAAACGCTCCCGCCGCATTGCTATGGTTTGGGTAGTTATTTCGCTGGCCGTTGCCGTATTTATCGGTATTGTGGGCCGTCAGCTCTTCCCCACCGCGTTGCTGACCAAATCCTCGGCCGAGAACATCTTTATTACCCTGTCCACCAGCTTCTTGCCCCCCATTTTGGCAGGCTTTGTTATGGCCGGTATTTTGGCAGCCACCATCAGCTCCTCTGACTCTTACCTGCTGATTGCCGCTTCGGCCTTCTCTAAAAACATCTTCCAGGGTATCTTTAAAAAGAACGCTACCGACAAGCAGGTTATGCTGGTGTCCCGCATTACCTTGCTGGTTTTGGCCCTGCTGGGCGTGCTGTTCGCTTTAGACGAAAACAGCGTTATCTTCTCTATCGTATCCTTTGCCTGGGCAGGCTTTGGCGCTACCTTTGGCCCGCTGATGCTCTTCAGCCTGTTCTGGAAGCGTACCACCAAGGCCGGTGCCATTGCCGGTATGGTTGGCGGCGCAGGTATGGTGTTCTTGTGGAACCTGGTCATCAGCAAACTGGGCGGCGTATTTGCCATTTACGAGCTGCTGCCCGCCTTTATCTTCTCCAGCATTTGCATTGTTGTGGTATCGTTGCTGACCAAAGCCCCCTCTAAAGAGATTTTAGAGGACTTTGAGGCCGTTCGCACCGGCAACCTGGAGGCTTAAATATAAATAGACTGTGGACTGTAAAATAACATCCCATAAAAAAACGGAGGATCCTATTTCCGGGATCCTCCGTTGCTGTTTTTTATACAGTTGTAAATCGCTTTTTGGAACAAAATAAGTGTGCAACTTTTTTATAACACACCCTTTACCCTTCTCACTTTCCAAAAACGTACATTTTTGTTACAAAACACATTCCACGGTCCAGTTTTTTTCAGCATAAGCATCGGGTGTTTTTTCTGTAACCATACAGGATACATCCTGCACATTGCATACCCGAAAAACGGAGCTTCGATCGAACTTTGTACTGTCGCAGAGAAAAACCGCCTTGTCCGTGTTTTGCATTGCAGCCTTTCGGACAACGGTTTCCTGTTCATTCAAATCCGTTATTACCCCGTTTTCATCTATGGCGCGTGCTGAAAAAAACATAATGTTCGTATGAATATTGCGGCACATTTCTTCAGCTATACTTCCCATTGTCACCTGTTCATTCAGCCTCACCAAGCCTCCTGTGCAGTAGACGGTTATGTTCTTGCTTTTTTCGAACATGGCCGCCAGCTTGAGGCTGTTGGTCAGTATCGTAATATCCTTTTTCTTTTCCAAAAGATCCGACAAATACAGACAGGTTGTGGAGCCATCGATAAATACCGTATCTCCATCACGAACCAACTCAATCGCTTTCTGGCAAATCACCCGTTTTGCAACACTGTTTTCCCGAATGCGAAGCTCATAGGGTGTCAGGGTATTATTACCGGAAATCGAATGAACTCCACCGTGATCCCGCTTAACCAGTTCCTGGGCTTCCAGGATTACAAGATCCCGTCTGATGCTGGACTGGCTGATATGTAGTGCATTTGCCAGATATTCCACAGTCACATAGTTGTATTTATTGACAATATCCAGAATCTCCGCTTTTCGAATTGCTTCCCTCATAACGGCTCCTTGTTCATTTGCGCACAATATATGCGCATTTTTCGTTTATCGTGAGCACCATTGATTTTATGTGCTCATTTTATTATAATTATAATGGATCCAAAAAAATAATGCAATAGTGAGGGAAAAAAATGAATTATTCAAAACAGATATTGGAATACACTCAAAAACTAACAAACGAGATCAACGCTATCGATACAGATTCCGTTAGCGCTCTAATTGATCTGATTCTTAAAACACGGGATGAAGACAAACAGATTTTCATTATGGGTAATGGGGGAAGCGGAGCCAATGCGTCCCATATTGCCGGAGATTTGAACAAGGGCTTAAGCTTGTTTCAGCCACGCAGTAAACGCTATCGCTGTATCTGTCTGATTGACAATTCTTCCACTGTGCTGAGTTTGGCCAATGACGTTTCCTACGACGATATCTTTGTAGAACAGCTCAAGAACTTTATTTGCCCCGGAGATCTGGTGATTTGCATTTCCGGAAGCGGTAATTCCGAAAACGTTCTGCGTGCAGCCTCATTCGCCAAGTCCAATGGAAATCAGGTAGTAGGTTTTACCGGTTTTTCCGGCGGTGCGCTGAAGGAAATTTCCGACTTATCCATTCATGTTCCCATCAATGATATGCAAATCGTCGAAGATGTGCATATGATGCTGGGGCATTTGATGTTTTCTGTGCTCTATCACGGAAAATACTAAGCAATAGCTTATAGGAGGATAATTCTATGCTCCAAAAAATACTTGCAATTGATATCGGTGGTTCCAAAATTATGGTTGGCATTGTCGACTGCCACGGAAACATATTGTGTTCTCAAAAGCAATTTCTTCCGGCAACCTACGACATTGATTATGTGATAAATGTGATATGCCAATTATCGGAATCGTTTCTGCAGCACAAACCGGTTGCTGCCGGTGTTTCAATCCCCGGGCTAACCGACCCCGAACAAGGAATTTGGAAGTACGCCCCCTTCTCCGGTATTGCCGAAATTCCCATCGCTTCCATATTGAGTGAAAAGCTTGGATTGAAGGTATATATTGAAAACGACGTCAATTCCTGTGCGATTGGCGAGAAAGTCTTTGGAAAATGCAAAGACGAAACGGATTTTCTTTGGATAACCGTCAGCAACGGAATTGGTGCCGCTGTGTTCTTAAACGGATCACTGTACACCGGTGCAGACGGAAATGCCGGCGAACTGGGACATCTTACCGTAGAAGACCACACTGAGTTTGTCTGCGGCTGTGGCAAAACAGGTTGCCTGGAAGCAATGGCTTCCGGCAAGGGCATTGAAAACGCCTACTTTCACCTCTCGCAAAAGCGGCATACTGCAAAAGAAATCGCAGAACTGGCTTTTTCGGGTGACAGCGTGGCA
>CAZUJI010000130.1:0-4875 GCA_964620235.1 uncultured Eubacteriales bacterium | reverse complement strand
GCCGACGAGCCTGCCGCACATATCCCCACCAAATTGGCGCTGGAGGATAAGTGGATTCTCTCTAAATTTAACACCTTGGTTAAAGAGGTTACCGGCAATTTGGAAAATTACGAAATCGGTCTGGCCGTTGCCAAGCTTTACGACTTTATTTGGGATATTTACTGCGACTGGTATATTGAAATTGCCAAGGTGCGCTTAAACGGTGGCGAGCCCGAGGATGCCGCTGCTGCCCGCGCCATTTTGGTGTACATCTTAACCGGTGTTCTACAGCTGTTGCACCCCTTTATGCCCTTTATTACCGAGGAGATTTGGCAAGCCATTCCCCACGAGGGCGAATCGATTATGGTTTCGCAGTGGCCCACCACCAGCGACGATTTGGCCTTTGCCGCCGAAGAGGTGGAGTTTGAGCGGATTATGACCGCCATTAAAGCCATTCGTAACCGCCGCAGCGAAATGAACGTTCCGCCTTCTCGTAAGGCCAAGCTGTATATTGCCACCGTACACGCCGATACCTTTATCAGCGGTGCTGTGTTTATGCAAAAATTAGCCTTTGCCTCTGAGGTGGAGATTGCCGCCGAGTATTCTATCGACGGTGCCGTTCGCGTGGTTACCGACGATGCGGTTATCTTAATCCCGCTGGATGATCTGGTGGATCGCGCCGCCGAAATTGCCCGCTTAAACAAAGAACTGGCCGCCGCCAAGGCCGACGAAGAGTTTATTATGAAGAAACTCAACAATAAAAACTTTGTCGACAAGGCACCCGCCGCCGTTGTTGAGGGGCAGCGCACCCAGTTAGAGGCCGTTTTGGCTAAAATCAAGCTGTTAGAGAACAGCTTGGCAGAAATGCAAGCTAAATAATAAAACAAGGCGAGCGTTGTTGCTCGCCTTTGTGCTTTTGGTGAGTATATGTATACACAAGCATTAGAATATATCACGTCTTTAAAATCCGCAGGGATTCATCCCGGCCTGGGCACCGTGCAGGCTTTGTGCCGCGCCTTGGGCAACCCGCAGGATGCTTTGCAGACCGTTCACGTAGCCGGTACCAACGGCAAAGGCTCTACCTGCGCCTATTGCGCGGGAATTTTGCACGCCGCAGGCAAAAAGGTGGGGCTTTTTAGCTCGCCCTACGTGGTTGAGCTTCGGGAAATGATTCAAATCGACGGGCAAATGCTGTCCAAAGAGCAGTTTGCCGAGGGTGTCTTTGCAGTTAAGCGGGTGTGCGATGCCAACCACATTCACCCCACCGAGTTTGAGTTTTTAACCGCCTTAGCCTTTTATATATTCGAGCAGCAAAGGGTAGACGTGGCCGTTATAGAGGTGGGTATGGGCGGCGCTGCCGACGCCACCAATATTATCGCCCAACCCGCCGTTTGCGTGCTTACGCACATCGCCTTAGATCACGCTACGTTTTTAGGCAACACCATAGAGGAAGTTGCCCGGCAAAAATGCGGCATCATCAAACCCGGTTGCCGGGTGATTTCCTTTCCCAATACCGCTGTAAAAAAAATCATTACAGGTGCCGCCCAACGGCAGGGGGCAGCGGTAGAATTTTTTGCACCCGAGGATATTCAAAATATCACAGTTTCTTTGCAGGGCACAGCCTTTATTTATCAAAACAAACCCTACACTGCCATAATGATGGGTACCCACCAAGCACAAAACGCCGTGGCCGCCATAATGGCTGCCGGCGCTTTTTGCGGCGATTTGCCCCATAGTATTATTCAAAAAGGGTTGCAGGTGGCTTTGCCTGCTCGACTGGAGGTGCTGTCCACCAATCCGTTGGTGCTGTTAGACGGCGCCCACAACCCCGACGGTGCCGCCGCCTTGGCCGCCACCCTGCAGGCCTTAGGGTTAAAGGATTTGGTTGGCGTTACCGCTATGATGGCCGATAAAGATATGCAGGGCGTTTTGCGGCAGGTCGCTCCATTCTGCAAAAAAATCATTGCTACCAAGGTGCCTAATAATCCGCGATCGGCCACCGCCGAGACCCTGGCAGAATTGGCGGGTGCATATTGCCCTGCTACAGCCCTGGCAGATTGCTTTGCCGCCTTAGCGCAGGCTAAAAAAGAAACCTCAGGCGGCGTGTTGGTCTTTGGGTCCCTCTATTTGGCCGAAGCCCTAAAAAAGAGCCAACTTTTTTGACAGGTTGCCAAAGAAGGCAAAGGATATTACCTGCAATAAAAAATATATACTCTCTCTTATTTTGACAAATTCCGCAAAAAACATCCGCTAAGATAGTAATTAGCGGATGTTTATTTTTTTAAAAGAGGTGAAAATGATGCCGGTAAAATTAAACGTAACCGACCGCGTGCTAACCGCCTATTTAGAAGGGGAGATTGACCATCATTCCGCTCGCCCATTGCGGGAGGAGATTGATGCGGCCATTGAAAAAAATATGCCCGAGGTGGTTATTTTAGATTTTAAAGATATCACCTTTATGGATAGCTCGGGTATAGGGCTGGTTATGGGGCGGTACAAGCTGTTAAAAACCACCAAAGCGGAGCTGCATATCACCAACACGTCCCCCTCAATCTATAAGGTGATGAAATTGGCCGGGTTAGAGCGTCTGGCTAAAATCGACAAAGGAGTGAAATAAATGACCGAGAATGTTTTAAAAATGACCTTGCTTTCCAAGTCGGCCAACGAGGGCTTTGCTCGGGTGGCGGTGGCTGCCTTTGTGGCCCAATTTGACCCCACCGTAGAAGAGATTGGCGATATTAAAACCGCCGTATCCGAGGCGGTAACCAACTGTATTGTGCACGCCTATAAAAACGAAAGCGGCAATATATACATATCCGTTTTGTTAAAAGAGAATCGTACCGTCGTTATTAAAGTGCGGGACAAGGGCTGCGGTATCCCCGACGTACCTCAAGCAATGACCCCCACCTTTACCACCGGCGGCGAAGAACGCTCGGGGCTGGGCTTTTCGGTAATGGAGTGCTTTACCGATAAGCTAAAGGTCACCTCCACACCGGGCAAAGGTACTACCGTCACCCTAACCAAGCAGCTGTCAAAAATCAATGGATAGAGAAGCCTTTATTGCCGAGAATTTGCGGCTGGTGCACACCTGCTGCCACCGTATGAAGGGACGGGGCATAGAGTACGACGATTTGTACGGCGCGGGCTGCGTGGGGTTAATCAAAGCCGTAGACGGATTTGACCCGGAGCGTGGGCTTTGCTTTTCTACCTACGCCGTACCGGTAATCTTGGGCGAGATTCGCCGCCTGTTCCGCGACGGCGGCAGTGTTAAGGTAAGCCGAGGCTTAAAAGAGCTCTCTTTAAAAGTCACCCGAGCCCAAGAGCAGTTTGCCAAGCAGCAGGGCAGGCCGCCCACCGTAGCCGAGCTGGCAGAGCTTTTGCAGGTATCGCCCGAAGAAATTACCGAGGCCCTTTGCGCTGCTCAACCAACTATATCCTTAACCTATGAGGACGAAAGCGGCGAAATTGCCGAGCTGCAGCTCTCAGACGGTAACGGAGAAGAAAAATTGTTTGATACCTTAGCCATCAACAGCGTGTTAGAACTGTTGCCCGAAAAAGACCGTATGCTTATTCGCCTACGGTACTTTGCCGCCAAGACCCAAACCGAAACAGCCCAAAGGTTGGGTATGACCCAAGTGCAGGTCTCCCGCCGCGAAAAAGCCATTTTAAACGAAATGCGCCGCCTGCTGGCATAATATAAAAAGCGTACCGAGCGATTCGGTACGCTTTTTGCGTTTAGATCAGTTCCATTAAATTGTAGGGTGTGTGCTGGTACACGATGTGGTTCAGCCAGTTGGCAAACAATAGGTTGGCGTGAGAGCGCCATTTAAATACAGGCGTTTTGGTGGGGTCGTCATCGGGGAAGTAGTTGGCCGGCACCTTGGGGTTAATGCCCTTGGCAACGTCCCGCTGATATTCTCCGGCTAAAGTGCCCAGGCTGTATTCGGCGTGGCCGGTAATAAAAAAGTCGCGGCAGGCACGGTTGGCTATAATAAAGGGCCCCGCTTCTTCCGACTCGGCCAAAATATCCAAATCCGGTGCAGCTTTAATTTGCTCTACGTTTAACCCCGTATAGCGGGAGTGAGGGGCATAAAAGGTTTCGTCAAAGCCGCGCAGCAGGGGATGCAAAGGCATTAACGGCTTGTGCTTGTAAATACCGCTTAGCTTCTCGGGGAGTAAAACCTTATCTACACCGTGGTGGTATTTTAAGCCGGCTTGGGCGGCCCAGCAAATATACATTGTAGAGTATACGTGCTTTTTGGCCCATTCCATAATCTCGCATAACTCATCCCAGTAGTGCACCTCGTCGTAGTCCATTTGCTCTACCGGGGCACCGGTGATGATCAAACCGTCAAACCGCTCATCCTTTACGTCGTAAAAGGTCTTGTAAAATTTCAGCAGATGCTCTTGCGACGTATTTTTAGATATATGAGATGCCGTTTGCAGCAGCTCAATCTCAATCTGCAACGGTGTGTTACTTAATAAACGCAGCAGTTGGGTCTCGGTCTCAATTTTTGTGGCATAATATTTAATATGGCAATGCGCAGAGGGCGAATGTCTTGCTTAAGGGCGCGCCCTTCGGTCATTACAAATATATTCTCCGACTCTAAGGTTTTTGCAGCCGGTAAGGTATCGGGTATCGTAATCGGCATAGTTTTTTCTTCTCCAATACTGTAATTTATAATATCATATCAAAAAATCTTCAAAAATACAACCGCTTTTTTATATGAGTAGGGCAGAAGAAAGGCCGAATCTGTTTGTTTTGCCCATTTTATGCAATATTTATACCGCCTTAAACGAAAAAAGTGTGTATTTTGCGGCTTTTAAAAAAACTTGCAAAAAAAATTAAAAATTTCTAAAAAAAGGGGTTGACATTTAAAAGTTGTTGTGGTATTA
>CAZUJI010000129.1:0-4893 GCA_964620235.1 uncultured Eubacteriales bacterium | reverse complement strand
AAGCGATGCAAGGAGAAGAATTTTCACTGCGTCTTTAGATGCTTGTCGGTAGGATGCCCTTTTAGGGCTTACCTAAGCCTTCGGCTTTAGCCGGAGATTATGACTTTGCCGTTTTTTGCAAAAACAGCAAGAAAAACAATGCGGTTTGCCAAATAACCTATTTACATTGGGAAATCCGTATGCTAAAATGAAATTAATGACTTAATAGGGGGAATAGATATGAAATTGGTAACCTACGTACATAAGCAAAAAGAGTATTGGGGCTTTATTTTACATAACCCCAACGACGATAAGGATTGGGTATACAACCCGAGCCTGTTAAAAACCGCCATTGAAGAGGTAACCGCGCATCCTACCCACTCTTATAACTGCTATCTGCCCGATTGTGTTCGTTACCACGAATGGCCGGACACCTTAACCGGGTTCTTAGAGCAGGAAGAAGCCGGTATGGAGGCCTTGCGTCAGTTTGTTTATTTTATGGAGGGCTTTTTGCTCAAGGGTGACCAATACGCCGATTCCTTTGCCGGCGCCCCGTTAGAAGAGGTTAAGCTGCGCGCACCCATTCCCCGCCCCAGCTTGTTTATGGGTCTGGTGCGCAATTGCCCCGCATTCTACCGCAACAAGCTTGAAAATACCAGTGTTTCTTTGTTGCCGGTTATGCACCAACGTCCCACCACCTCCATTATCGGCCACGGTGATATTAAAACCGTATACCCCGTGAATTTGGGCGGCGGCAACGTAGAGCTGGGCTTTGTTATTGGCAAGCACGGTAAAAATATTCCTATTAAAGAGGCGCATAAATACGTCGCCGGCTACTTTGTAGTTATCGACGACGAAATCAAAGGCAACTTCGATAAAATGACGAAAAAGGCTACCGAGCTATACGGCGCTGACCAAGCCCCAAACTACATTAAAAACTTAGAGGCCAGCAACTGCGGCCTGTACGGCAAAAGCAGTGACGCTCGTTGCGCCGCCGGCCCCTACCTTGTAACGGCCGACGAGGTTGGCAACCCCTACGACCTGATTGTAGCCACCGGCCACAGCAATATGCAGCGTGACCGTTCGCACACCGCCGCATTAAACATCGGCGTAGAGCGTTTAATTGCTTGGTATTCTACCATTGCCGCCGTGCACCCCGGCGACGTATTCCACTTGGGCACCGCCGGTACCGACGGTTTAAAATTAACCAAGGAGATGCGCCTGCTGCCCGACCAGACTATGTATTCTGAGATTGAAAACGTCGGTCGCCTGCAAATTCGCGTTGTTGGTACCCCCGAGGATTTACAAAAAGAGCTGGACCGTTACGATTACCCCTTCATTCCTGCCTTGGACGATTTAGAAAAATCCGGCAAGACCGAAATTGCCAAGCCCGAGGACTGGAAATTGGAGGATATGCACAACATCTGGATCTCAATGTACAACCACAAAAATTGTGCCGAGTTAGATAATTATCCCACGATTGCCCCCTATCCCAAGGCCTTTAACAGCCCCCGCAAATCGGTTGGCTTAGACGGTGGAGAAATCGTAATCAACAAGCGCGCCACCACCCTGTACGCAGGTGTAGAGCTGGCCTTTGTAACCAAAAAGGTAGCCCACGCCGGCACCGTTACCCCCGAGAATTTTAAAGAGTACGTTTTGGGCTACACACCGGTCATCTCGGTGCGCGACCGTTCGATTCGCGAAGAGTACGACGTAGGCGCCATAGATTTGATTTCCGGTGGTGAGGTACACCGCTTTGTAGACCTGTACGGCCGTTGGACCGATGGCTCTAACATTGTAAAAACGCCCCAACCCTTGGAGGACGTAACCAACCTGAATATGCGCCTGCAGGTAGAGGGCTTTGGTGAGGCTACCGCCAACACCGCCGAGTACGTTCACTTTGCCGACAAGTACTTAGAGTTTATTACCCATCTGTGCACCCTGCTCCCCGGGGATATCATCACCATGAGCGTAGGCTCTGCCCGTATCGAAATTCCCGAGGGCGCCGATATCGACGGCAAAACCATCACCGCCGAGATTGACGGCTTGGGCACCGTTTCTGCCACCCTGCGCCGCGAAAAGTAAATATAATTCAAAACAAACAGGCACCCAATTTTTATTGGGTGCCTGTACTATTCTTTATGAAAAGTCGCAGAGGGTGGTTCACCGTAATATTTTTTATATACCCTAAAAAATCCGGTGTAATCCTTAAATCCGGCCTCGGCGGCGGCTTGGTGCAGGGGCAGACCCTGCTCAATGAATCCGCGAGCCACCGATAACCGCTTTTTCACAACGTAGTTATATAATGAAATATTCAGCTCGCTTTTAAAATGGTGCGAAAGTGAGGATACCGACACGTTCAGCGCCTTGGCCAGCCCCTGCAGGCTTAGCTCCTCGGCAAAATGGGTGTCAATATACTCCAGCGCCTGCCGCGTGGCGGCCGATAGCGTCATTTGCTCCCGAATGGGGTGGGTGGCCTGCAGTTTTTGCTCTATGAGCAGCTGGGTCACCGCCGCGGGCAACAGCAGTAGCTGTTCGGCCTCGGGCAGGTGGCTTTGTACCGTATCTGCAAGCCCCGCAAACACCGAGCGGGTGCGCTCGTCGGGGTGGGGGATAATCCGTACCTCGTCCATTACCTGCCACGTTAGCCCTGCCAGAGGCGGCGTTTCTTTAAAGCCTAAAATCAGGCGGTGGTAGGTGCTTTCTTCGGTTACAATAAATTGGTGGTATTGTTGGCGGGGGATAACCACCAGCGACCCCGGCGTTAAGGTCAGCTGAATATTTTTAGAGATAAACTGCGCCTTGCCTCCTAAAAACAGTACGAATTCGTGGTAGTTGTGAAACTCCCGCCCCAAGGCGCTGGGCTTGCCCAGGGCATACTTTAAATGGTATATATCGTCGGCAATATAATGGGTAAACATACGCCAGCCCCCTTTATTGGTTCGGTTGTACCCTTATCTTACCATCTATTTGCAAGAATTGCAATGTTTCTTGGCAAAATCGCTATTGAAAAAGAGATTATTGCAAACCATAATAATAGTAAAAGGTGGTTAGAACTATGAATTCTCTGCGCCAGAAGATAAAATCAGGGCAAAAAACCAACGGCGTATTGGTAAGCCTGACCGACCCTTGCCTGTGCGAAATTATGGGCAGGGTAGGATACGATTACGTTTGGGTGGATATGGAGCACACCTATATATCCTACAAAGAGGTGCTGTGCCACTTAAATGCGGCGCGGTCGGTGGGCACGTCGGCCATTGTGCGCCTGCCGCAAGACGACTTTACCGTTACCAAAAAAATATTGGAAATGGGCCCCGAGGGGGTTATTTTTCCTATGTTGCGCACCCCAAGTCAGGTGCGGCAGATGATGGAGGCCACACTGTACCCGCCCCTGGGCACGCGGGGCTTTGGGCCTATGCGGGCTATTGGCTACGGCGCTACCGATGCCAAACAGTATACCGACTGCGACAGCCTTGAGCTTTGCCGCTTTATTCAAATCGAGCATATCGATTGCATAGAGGCCTTAGAGGAGATTGTAAAAATCCCCTATATCGACGGTTTTATTTTCGGCCCCAACGATTTATCGGCCTCTCTTGGCCAAATGGGTGACGTGTTTGGTCAAGCCACGCTGGATTCTATTGGCCGGGCCATTGAGATTTTAAAGGCCAACCAAAAATATATCGGCCTTGCCACCGGCGATTTGCGCCCCGAGACCATTCAAAAATGGTCGGCTATGGGCATAGATATGATGACCGTAGGCGCCGACTGGAACTTTGTGTACGAGGGCGCCAAGGCAGGCCTTGAAAATTTAAACCAATTCCATAAAAATAATTTATAAAGGTGGTATACGTTATGATGGAGATAAAACACTCAAATTACACCGTAGAAATCGAAACCCCCGAGCTATACGTAGACAACGAAAGCCGCAACCGTAGCGGGCATATGTCCCACGCTATGGCCGAGTTTGCGCCCAACTGCTTTATCGACTTTAACTCCAACTGCTCGGCAGTGCTGTGGGACGGCCATATGCCCTACGGATGGGTAGAGTATCGTATATCTAAAGACGGGGGTAAAACCTACGGCCCCGTAAAGGATTTACCCTACGCCCTGCAAAGCTTTTACGACGGCGTGCATTACATCTCGGTAGAAAAGGCGGTGGCCTGCGACAACGGCCGTATCGTGGCCTTTTGCCTGCGCAACGACGCCACCGACCCCAGTTGCTGTGAGCCTTGGTTTACTCCCACCCGCATTTTTAGTGACGACGGGGGTGAAACCTGGTGCGAGCCCGACGTGTACTCCCAGTGGCGGGGCCGCACCTACGACGCGGTTTACCGTGACGGTGTAATCTACGTTTTGCACCTTTGCAACCGCAATTTTTTGGGCAAGACAGAGATGCACAAATACCGTATTTACACCAGCCACGACAACGGCAAGAATTTTGAAGAGCATTGCGTTGTACCCATTGAGCCCTACGGCCGCGGCTACGGCGCTATGATTTTTGACCAACAGGGGAACCTGCACGTGTATGCCTATAACTCGGCAGCCGAGCATAAAATGGACCACGCCGTAAGTACCGATCTGGGCAAGACCTGGATGGTGGAGGAGCCTTGCTATTTGGCCGAGGGCATTCGCAACCCGCAGATTGGGTACGTTGACGGGGTGTATATCCTCCACGGCCGCTCCGGCGGTGCCCGTGGGTTTGTTATGTACACCTCAGAGGATGTCACCCATTGGGACGAGGGCTGTTATATTATAAAAAAACGGGACGTAGGCGCCTTTTATTCCAACAACCTACCCCTAAAGGACGAAAAGGGCAACTTCTTGCTGGTGCAGTACTCTGACAGCTACCAAGGCAACCGCGTAAACGTTATGCACCTAAAGCTGCGCATCCACCGCCCGTCAAAGCCTTCCCCT
>CAZUJI010000128.1:0-4897 GCA_964620235.1 uncultured Eubacteriales bacterium | reverse complement strand
TTTTATATACAGCCCCTTAGGGCTACATACCTCATTTTAAAGCTTAATCGCTCTCAGGCAACACTTTGCGTGTTGTCCCTTTTAAATTACCTTTGATTACTCTCAAAGTTATTGTTCGGGTCCTTTTGTCGTTGTTTAATTTTCAAGGTTCACAGCTGCCCTTCATTTAGGGCGCCCGATTATAATACCACAGCCGGATTGCGGTGTCAAGCATTTTTTTTAGTTTTTTTAAAGTTTTTTTCAGTTTTGCCCTTTTGTACAGTTTTTCTCCCAAAACACCCCGTTTTCGTTCGTCGTTTTTCCCATATTTACGCAAATTCCCCTTGTATGTGCCCCCTTTTCTATGATATACTTGACCCAAATAGGCAAAGCTATACATATATAAAGAGGTTTTTATGAAAAAGAAATTTATTCTGCGATATCTTTTTTGGGCTTTGGCCCTTGGGGTGGCGGTTTTGATTTATTTCTTCTCGGCACAGAACGAGATAGCGTCTGCCGGCACCAGCACCGGGTTAATTCATCAGTTACTTATCTGGTTCTACCCCGGCTACAGCCAATTTACTCCCGAGGCGCAGCTGCAGCTGCTGGAGGCAATACATATTCCTATGCGCAAGCTGGCCCATTTTTTAGTGTACGCTGCGCTGGGCTTTTTTACTGCGGGCGCTACCTACACCTACTCGCTGCCCAAACGCAAGGCCGCCGTTATTGCTTTGGGGCTTAGCGTTTTGCGAGCAGTTGCTGACGAAATTCACCAAAGCTTTGTGCCCGGCCGAGGCCCCGGGGTGCTGGACGTGGGCATTGACACCCTTGGCGCAGCGGTGGGAATTTTAGGTTTAACGCTGTGCTATATTATATATGTAAGGCATCAAAAAAAGCGCGCTATATAAATATGTATATCCCAACCTAAAATCGGTTGGGATTTTTTATTTTTTTGCTTGCTATTTTTAAAAATGTATGTTATATTATGAGTGTCCCAAATGGGACACAGTAAAGAGGTGTTGCAATGCATACATATTTCACCGTTTTTTCGGTAGAAGCGCAAGCCAACCTTTGGAAGAGTTTTTTGTGGCAAGGGGTCACCGACGCACAACGCGCCACGCTGTTAAAACAGCTCCCCCAGCCCGAAACACTGCCCAAAGGGGCGCAGATTTATCGCTCGGGGCAATTGGGTATTTTGCTCAGCGGCTCGGCCAAAATTTACAACGCCGCCGGCAACGTAGTGCTGCGGGAGCTGGCGGTATCGGGCGTATTTGGCAGCGCGTCTATGTTTGGCGCAGGCGAGTACAACGGTTGCATATTGGCCGAAGCTCCGGTGCAGGTGCTGTATTTAACCGAGGCGGCATTTCGTGACATTTTGCTGCGGTACCCCACCGTATCTATGAACTATATTACGTTTTTAAGCGGGCGGGTACGGTTTTTAAACGGTAAAATTCACGGCTTTACCGCCGGCAGCGCCGAAGACACGCTGCTGCGGTTTTGCCACTCTATCGGCGCCCACCGCGGGCCGGTAGAGCTGCCCTGCTCTATGCGAGAGCTGGCGGTGCGGTTAAACATCGGCCGCTCCAGCCTGTATCGCGCCATAGACACTTTAACCGAAAACGGTATTTTGCATAAACAAGACCATACTATATTTATTAAGGAGTAATGTAAGATGAAAAAGTTAATTGCCGTTGTTTTAAGCCTGTGCCTGCTTGTGGGCCTGTGCGCTTGCACCGCCGCCCCCGCTGACCAACCGGCCGAAAAGGCCACCGTTCGCGTTTTTGGTATTAAAGGCCCCACCGCCATTGGTATGACCGATTTAATGGCCAAGGACGAAGCCGGCACCACCCAAAACGATTACACCTTTGAGCTGGCCGCCGCCCCCGACGAGGTTGCGGGCAAGCTTTCTACCGGCGTGGTAGACATTGCGGCCATACCCACCAATCTGGCCGCCAATTTGTACGCCAAAACCGGTGGCAACGTAATTATGCTGGCCGCCAACACCCAAGGCACTTTAACCTTTTTAGAAAACGGCGACACCGTAAACGCGGTGGCCGACCTGCGGGGCAAAACCATCTACGCTATGGGTCAGGGCTCTAACCCCGAGTATATTTTGCGCTACATTTTAACTAAAAACGGCATTGACCCCGACAAAGACGTAACCCTTAAGTTTGTTGGCACCAACGACGAGCTGACCGCCTTGTTGGCCAACGGCACCGCCAAGCTGGCTATGATTCCCCAGCCTGCCGCCACCGCCGCTATGACCCAAAACGCCCAGCTGCGCGTAGCCTTAGACATTAACGCAGCCTGGAACGCCGTAGCCCCCGAAGGCTCTTTGATTATGGGCTGTGTAGTAGTTCGCAAGGCCTTTTTAGAGGAAAATAAAGACGCGGTGGATAAATTCTTAACCGAGTACAAGGCCTCGATTGAAGCCACTGTCGACGTAGAAGCCACCGCCGCTCTGTGTGAGAAGTATGAGATTATCGCCAAAGCGGCCTTGGCCAAAAAAGCCATTCCCCACTGCAACATCGCCTTTTTAGAGGGCAATGCTATGAAAACCAACGTTGCGGCCTACCTGCAGGTATTGTTTGATGCCAACGCCAAAGCGGTTGGAGGCGCAATGCCGGATGATGCGTTCTACTACAGCCGCTAAATCCCTTATTAAATATTTGCTGCCCCCGGTCTTTTGGCTGGGGGTATGGCAGCTGTTGGCTACGGTTGTGGGCCAGGAATTATTGCTCCCTACCCCTTGGCAGGTAGTGGTGGTTTGGGGGCAGCTGGCTGCTACCCAAACCTTTTGGCTGGCCTGCCTTTACTCGTTGCTGCGCATTGCCGCAGGCTATTTGCTGGGCGTAGCGGTTGGCATACTGTTGGGTATTTTATGCGTTTATCTTCCGCCGGCCGATTTACTGCTCTCCCCCGTTTTGCGGGTGGTGCGGGCCGCACCGGTGGCCTCGTTTATTATTTTGGCGCTGGTATGGATCAAGACCGACTACCTACCTATATTTATTGCCTTTTTAATGGTACTGCCGCTGATGTTCTCGGCCACCACCGCCGCCATTCGCGGGGTAGACGGCAAGCTTTTAGAAATGGCCAAGGTCTACCGCCTGCCTAAAAGCCGAGTCATTACCAAAATCCTGCTGCCAAGCGCGGCGCCTGCGGTTTTGGCCCAGGCCTTAACTATCTTGGGTCTGGCTTGGAAATCTGGGGTTGCGGCCGAGGTAATTTGCCTGCCCCGACTGGCTTTGGGTAAATTTTTGCAAAACGCCAAAATCTATTTAGAAACGCCGGAGGTTTTTGCCTGGACGGCCACCATTATTGTGCTGAGCCTATGCTTAGAGCATTTGTTAAAATACTTAGCCGGGCGGCTGGCAAAGGGGGCGGCAAAATGATTACACTAAAAAACGTGACCTTTGCCTACCAAAAAACACCGGTGCTGCAGGATTTTAACCTAACCCTTCAAGACGGGCAGCATTTATGCCTGTTTGGCCCCTCGGGCTGCGGCAAAACTACCCTTTTGCGGTTGGTTGCAGGGTTGGAACAGCCCCAAAGCGGCACCGTTACCGCCCAAGGCAAATGCAGTTTTGTTTTTCAAGAGGACCGCTTGGTGCCCACCCTGACCGTAGCTGAGAATATTGCTTTGGTGGGTGGTGACCCCTGCATATTAGATAAGTTTGGCTTATCCCATTGCAAAGACGCTCTGCCCGCCGATTTAAGCGGCGGTATGCGGCGGCGGGTGGCCATTGCCCGGGCCCTGGCCTACGGCGGAGATTTTTTGCTGTTAGACGAGCCCTTTAACGGCTTAGACGCCGAGAATAAAAAAATCGCCGCGGCTCTCATTTTAGAGCAGTTTAAAAACAAGCCCCTGCTTTTGGTCAGCCACGACCCTAAGGATGCCGAGTTGTTAGAAGCCGAGCTCTTTGAAATGCATAAAATATAGCAAAACCCCGACAGGTTTAAAATCTGTCGGGGTTCTTTTTTGCCTGAAAAATTCACTTTTCGTCGGGGTAGCCTTCGGGGTTGTTCTTTTGCCAACGCCAAGTGTCTTCACACATTTGGGCGATGGTCTTTTTGGCCTCCCACCCCAAAACCTCTTTGGCTTTGGCGGCGTTGGCGTACACCTCGTCGGGGTCGCCGGGGCGGCGGGGGGTGATTTCAAAAGGAATCTCAATCCCGCTGGCGGCCTGGAACGCGTCCTTCAGTTGCAACACGCTACAGCCGTTGCCGGTGCCCAGATTAAAGGGCTCGCAGCCGGTGGTTTTTAAGGCCCACTGCACTGCTTTGACGTGGCCCTCGGCCAAGTCTACCACGTGGATATAATCCCGCACGCCGGTGCCGTCTACGGTGTTATAGTCGTTACCAAATACCCGCAGCTTGGGCAAACGGCCAACGGCTACCTGGGAGATATAGGGCATCAGGTTGTTGGGGATACCCTTCGGGTCCTCACCGATGCGGCCGCTCTCGTGGGCGCCGATGGGGTTAAAGTAACGAAGCAGCGCAATGCTCCAGGAGTCGTCGGAAGCGTACAGGTCCCGCAAAATTTCCTCAATAAACAGCTTGGTGCGGCCATAGGGGTTAATGGCACCCAAGGGCATACCCTCGGTCAAAGGCATAGTCTTGGACAAGCCGTACACCGTGGCCGAAGAAGAAAATACCAGCTTTTTAACGCCGAACTCCCGCATTACGCGGCAAAGGGACAAGGTGGAAATAATATTATTCTCGTAATACTCCAGCGGCTTGTCGCAGGACTCGCCCACTGCCTTTAGGCCGGCAAAATGAATGACCGAATCAATATTCTCATTTTTAAAGATATCCCGCAAAGCCTCGGCATCGCAAACGTCGGCCTTATAAAAATTAACCGACCTACCAGAAAGCTCTTCAATGCGGGAAACAACCTCCTTTTTGCTGTTGCAAAGGT
>CAZUJI010000127.1:0-4983 GCA_964620235.1 uncultured Eubacteriales bacterium | reverse complement strand
CGGGGTTTTCAGGGTCTTCGCCAATACCGAAGGAGCCCATAGGTGTTTGCATATGAGGGATAATACCAAACTCGGTCCAGGTTACGCCGCCGTCTTTAGACTCGAAGTAAATTACGCTACCGTAACCGTTACGGGTCTGGTAGTAGCGTACGCTGCCGTCGGCACAACCGATAATTTTACCCTCAGAGGTAGTAGAGGTCTCATTATCGTTATAGCCCAGCAGCACGTCTCTTGAGTCGTTTTCCGATTCCTTCCAGGTGTAACCCTCATCGTCGGAGTAGAAAAAGCGGGTGTAGTGGCCCAAATTCGTGCCGCTTGCCGTATAGCGACGCCACGTAATGGGCAAGAAGGTGCGCTTGGTACCGTCTTTTAAGGTCACCAGCGTTAACGAGCCGATATGAATAATGGCGCACTGGTTACCGTAAACGTCAAACAATTCTTCGTAAGGCAGAACGGTGGAGATCTGCTTCCAGGACTTCATACCGTTGGTGGTGAGCCAAATGGACATATCTCCGGCTTTTACGCTGATGAACTTCCCATTGCCGTAGCCCTGAATTGAGGAGTAACCGATAGCGCCGCCTCTGGGGAGCTCGGCAAGATTGGCGCCTGCATCGGCAAAGCTTTGCCAGGTGTGGCCCTTGTCGTAAGAGATATAGTAGTTGCCGTTAAAGGCAACCATCGTATTCTCATCTAAAAACTCGGTTTCGCTGCTGGTGCCGCCGTCACCGGTGTAGGCAAAGGTGAACTGTTCAACGCCATCCTGGAAGACGGTGCCCAATTTGCTGACGATTTTTAAATCGTCAATATACATAGCAGCGCTTTGGGCGAAGAAGCCCATTTTGCCAATGGAGAAGGTATTTAATTTTTCGGCTGTCAAAACCTCTTTACCGTCTACTACCACCTTTAAGGTATCGGCCGAAAGCACAACCTGCAGGTCGTGCAGCTCGCCGGCGGTTAAGGGGGTGGCCTCGTTGGCCCAAATCATCTGCGTGGTTTCTTGCAGGGTAGATTCGGTGGCGGCCACGAACCATTTTTTGCTGGCGGTATCGTATCCAATAGCGGTAAAGGCGTCGGAATCTGCGGTGGTGTTTTGCTCGTAGTAACGGGTCAAAACGCCCACTTTACCGCTGCCGGTGTACATAAACTTGGTGGTAATTTCAGGGTCACTCTCAAAGGCGTGTAATACGGTATAACTGGTATTGCCGCCGTTGGTGCCGTATACCTTGCTGCCGCCCTTGCTGTAAACCTTCCAAGCATCAATATGCTTCGACTCGTCGGCCTTGTACTCCTCTTGCCAGTGGCTGGGGCTCTTACCCACGGCTTCATCTTCAAAATTGTCCTCGTAAACGGTGGGCTCAATTTTTTTAGGAATCTCGGTGGGGCGCTCTTTAGATGTGCCGTATACACGAAGATTATCGTACATACTGTCGTTCTCGGAGGAACGCAAGCCTACACCGCCCTCAAACAAGGCTAAGTTAGAGCTATCGCTATAGGCGAAAAGGCGTCTGTCATCTAAGTAGACGGTAACTATATTGTCTATATGGGTCACGCGCAGTGTATTAAAGCTACCTTTTTCTACGACAATTTCATCGTAAATATCGGTAAACACCTGGTTAATTTGTCTGTGACCGCCGTTATAACGGTACAACTGCACCGTAAACACGGCTTCGCCTTCGTCGTTGGTCACCTTATCGGTAATGCGGCAGTGGTAATAGGTGCCGTCGTTGCCTATGTTCCAAGCTATGGCGGAGTAGGTACTTGCATAAAGCATTGCCAGGTCTACCTCAACCATATTGATTTCGCCGTATATGTTCTTTAAACGGGCCCAACCGTTGCCATTGGCGCCGTATTTGTTTTGCTCATTGATAATATAACCGTTGCGGGTGTCCCAGGTGCCCACCTTGCCCTCGTACTCAAAATCCCACACGTCTTCGGTGGCCTCGGTGGTAAAGTCGTTATAGTACAGCAGCTCTTTGTCGGCAATTTCGGGGTTGATTAAACGGTCCATAGCCACAATCATATCTACGTATTTTTTGTAGGTGGCCTCGGGCAGGTTCTGCACCTCTACGGGTGACAGAGAGTCAAACTGCTTTTTAATTTCTTTTACGGTGGGTTTATCCGACGCTTGCAGCTTGGACAGGTCGATTTTGTCTAACTTATCGGTAAAGTCCTTAACGTATTCGGGTCGTTCAATTACGCGAATATTTATTTCGGTCTTCACCGAGCCGTAGGTAACGGTAACCTTATTGTCCCCATCGGCAAACCCGTCTGCTTTAGACAGATAGCCGGCTTGCAAGGGCATAGAAACCGTAATACCGTCGTTATATTTTATTTGAATACTATACTTGTTGGGTTCTAACTCAAAGCCCTTATATAGGGTTATGGTAGAATCCTCAATACCCGCGAAGGATACGTCCACCGGCACACGGGGAGAAAACTCTTCGATATAGAAGTTATCAATGTACACGCTGGAATTGATGGTTTTGATGGTGGTCGTGCCGGCCTGTACAACGGCATCTACGTGCTCGTCTACCACTGCGGCCAACAGCCGATTGTTTACAAATAAGAACAGCTCGCGACCCACAACCTCTGCACGCAGAGAGAAGGTATCATTCACTTGCAGGTACTCGGTTTGTAATAAATCGCAAAGGTCAACGTGGCCCCAGGTTTTTATCAAAGCTCCCGAGTTGCCCTTATAACGATACAGCTCTACGAAAAAGCTGCCGTTTTTGCTGTTGTAGCCCAGACGGTACTCGTACATACTGCCGGCCGCTTTGCGGAATTGCAAACCTACATAGCCGGTATTTACAACGTCCACCATTCTAAAATCGGCACCAACAGCAAAATCTGAAACCGACACTTTTCTGCAGTTGGCAATGGTGGCTTTTTGGCCTATACGCGAAACATTATAATAATCTACAAACATTTGGCCGTCTTTTACCGACCAAGTGGCGTACTCGGGATGGGTAAAGGACCAGTTTGATTTGTAGTTTTTGTCAAAGCTATCGTGGAATATATAATTGTTCGGCTCAAAGGTAAAGGTTTTTACCAGGTTGGCAAAGGTAACGGTAACGGTGTGGGACTTGTCGGTATTGGGATTGTAGCCCGAAACCATAGCCTCGGTAATCGGTAATCTGCGGGTAGAACCGTCGCCGTAGGCCACGTTTAAAAACAGCTCGTCTAAGGCCAACCGACGCGCGGCTACCTTTTTAACTACGACGCCGTCAACGTTTACTACGGTAGCCGATTTAACGTACCAAATAGCCTTGGCGGTGAATTTGGTCAGCTTGTAGCTGTGTACGTCTACACCGCCGTTTACCGCCTGCACCGTCAGATCGGGGTTTACGGCAGCGGTGCTATGCGCGTAAGAAAGAACTGCATCGCCGTTTACCTGCACGTTCCAAAAGCCCTCGTACACGTCAATAGTAACGTTGAATTTTTTACCTAACGCAATACCGCTTACCTTGCCGCTGGCAATGGCGGTAGTATTTTTATACAGCGTAACCGCGCCGTTTAAGGCAACACGCACCGAATACCCCTCGGTGACGTAAAAATCAACCGAGCCCACACGGCCGGTGTCGGAGGTTTCGTTGTCGTTCGTAATGGTGGCCGAAGCCTCTACACGATAGTTGGTAACGCTCTTGTCTACCGTGTAATTGGCCGAGGCGGTGGCCTTTAATGTGTCATTCGTGCCGCTAACGTCGGGGTATTCTAAGGTTAATTTTTTGTTGGCAATCTGCCAGGCAAAGGGGGCAAACTTAGAGGATTTATTGCACTTCCAGCTGTCGGTTTTAGAAAAATCGGCGGTGTAAAGCACCTCATCCTTAGCAATGCCGCTAAAGGTAACGTCAAACTTGTCGGACTTGCCGCCGTAGGTAGCGGTTAAGGTGGCCTTACCCTCTTTGGTGGGGTAACCGCTTACCGTTAAACCGACGGTGTCTTCCTCTAATATTTGAGAGCCGTAAATGCCGCTGTAGTTGGCCTGCACCTTAATGCCCAGCTTAGCGCCAACCTGAAGATTGGTGGGCACGTTGAGCACCTGGATAGACTCTACCTTTTTCTCACCGGCTTTTTGAATACGAATATCTTCTAAATCGGCAACCGCATTATAGGCTGCAACGCCCACTGCGCCGGTTTTTAATTGGTCGTCTACCTCGGCAAAAAGTTGATTGTTTACCAAAAACTGCAGTCGGTCACCCTCTAAGGCAATTATTTTTAACTCGTAAGCGGTATTTTCGGTAATTTTGCCACCGGCAACACCGTTGATGTTGCTGCTTTGCATTTTAATTACAACCGAGTTACCGTCAGCGCGGTTTAAGTATACCATTAAGTATGCCGAGCCGTTTTGACGGATACCCATACCAAATTCGTAGTAGGTTTTATTGTCTTCAGAGACGTGGAAAGCAATACTGGCCGTACCGTTGGCATAGGGCAGCCCGGTAGATGCGTCGGTCATTCTGGCAATGGCCAAATTGGCTGCAATACCCACACCTGCGCCCAGCTTTTGGCCTGCGATGGTGTTTATTGCTACGCCCGACACCTTATAGCTGCCATCGGATACGCTTCCAACCGTGGAGGAAACCCAGCCGGTGGGGGCCGATGCATCAAATTCATCTTTAAACAAAATATCGCTTGCGGCGTTAACGCTAAAGCACCCAATAAAGGATGCCACGGCGATAATAACACACAACAGCACCGCAAAGGCTTGTTTTGCAATTTTTACCATAAATTTCTCCCCTTTTGGCAAGTTTGTACAATACTGCACATCTCAACATCTTAATGATAGCATAGCCCCCCAAAATTGTAAATAAAAAAATGTGCAAAAGCCTGATATATCACCAAAATTACCCAAGAATTGGTAATTGGGGTAAATTTTGTACCGCCGCGAAATTTGAGGTAATAGTAAGATGTCATAGTGAAGAGGTGCGGTGTTGCTTCGCAACGAAAATTAAAACGTTCCGCATGGCGGAACACCGAACTTAT
>CAZUJI010000126.1:0-4993 GCA_964620235.1 uncultured Eubacteriales bacterium | reverse complement strand
TCTACGGCGGTACCGTTTACCGTAACCGAGCCAATCTCGTACCCTTCGTCGGGCAGCAAGGTAAAGGTAAAGCCCTCGCCCCGCACAAGTGCATCTACCCTGCCCTGCACCGTGCCTTGGCCTTGGATATCCCAGGTAACGGTGTAGACGGGGATTTTTGTGAACTGGATAGCGATTGCAGTAGCTTTTTGAATATTCTTCACCGTAACGGCGCCATCCACCGGCTCTACGGCGGTACCGTTTACCGTAACCGAGCCGATTTCATACCCTTCGTCGGGCAGCAAGGTAAAGGTAAAGCCTTGGCCCTTAAGAACTGTGTCTACCCTACCCTGCACCGTACCCGCGCCCTGGATGCTCCAGGTAATATCGTAGGCGGTACCCACGTATACCTGATAGCTCAGCAAATTCATATTGTCGTTGGCCAAGGTAACGGTATAAATGCCGGTTTTAGAGGTATCGGGCAGGCTGCTGACTACGGTGTAAGATTCTACCCTACGCTCTTTGGCAACGCCGTTGAGAGAAACCTCGCGGACAATGCCGCCCTCTAAGGTAAACGCCTCGTTTAAGGCAAATTTGGTTTGGGGTGCAACGGCAAATTCCATATAAGAGGCGAAGTTGCTGTCCGAAATGGTGGCATCGTCCCAGGGGCGAGCCGATAATTTATCCTTTTCGAACCGCACGTAACGGGGGATTTGGTTGTTGTGGTATTCATCCAGCTGCGAGATGCTGGAGCGACCGTAGGTAACGTAAACGTAGTCTTGGTTTACCGTAATGCTGGGGTCTAAGAACTGGCGCACGAAGGAGCTGCCCTCATTAGAATGAATAGAGGTACGCTCTACGTCGCACAGGAACTCCCAATCCTTACCGTTGGTAGACCTGGCTAAGGAAATACGTACGCGGGATTGAATTGCGCCTAAGTTTACCGGATTACAGTGCACCCAGGTTAAGTAATAGGTGCCGGGGTTATAAATATCCTCGGTAACGCTAAAGGAGCCCTTGGGGCATTGCATATAGGGCACGGTGCCAAAATCCGTCCAGCTCTCGCCGCCGTCTTTAGATTCAAAATACATCATATTACCGTAGCCGTTACGGGTTTGGTAATAGCGTATGCTGCCGTCGGCGCACTGCACGAATTTACCCTCGGCGGTGGTGGAGGATTTGTCCTCAGAATAGCCGGGGAGGACGTCTCGGGTATCGTTTTGCGACTCGGTCCAGGTGTAGCCGCCGTCGTCGGAGTAGAAAAAGCGGGTGAAGTGGCCAAGAACCTCTCCGGCCTCGTCAAGGCGGCGGAAGGTTAAGGGCCAAAGAATACGGGTTTTGCCGTTTACGGTAACCTTGGCCAAAGAATTCACATGAATGCAGGCAATTGACTTGTTGCCGTACTCGTCAACGTATTCGTCCTGCCCGATGTATTCGGCGGTTTTGGTCCAGGTTTTCATATTGTCGTGGCTGACTAAACTATGGGCATTATCCCAGGGTACACGCACTTGCACCCAGTTGCCGTCGCCCAGATTTAAAATGCTGGTATAGCCCATACCACCTGCGGCGATGTCGTAGGCGGCGTCGGTGCCGGTAACATCCGTCCAGGTTTCGCCATTGTCATAAGAATGGAACTGCTTAGTACTGGTTACGCCAACCAAATGGCCGTTGCCTAAATCTTCAATCTCTAAATAGCTGCCGGTACGCACTGTGCCGTCGGTCATAGAGTAATCTACCACACCATCCACAAAGGTTGTGCCGCTGGCGCTTTTTACGTACACGTCGTCTACGTAGGTTTGGGGGCCTTGGGAGAACACGCCTACCCTACCGTAGCTGTCGCAGGCGGCGTTGTTTATCTGCATTACCGTTTGACCGTTCACCACCAGCGTGGCCTTGGTGCCGTTGAGCACAATGCTTACGGTGTGCCAGGTATCGGCGGCCAAGGGGGTGGCCGTTTTGGCCCAAATGACCTGCGTGGGCTCTTGCGCCGCACATTCGTTGGCGGCTGTAAACCAGGTTTGCTTGGCGGTATCGTAGCCGATAACCAACCAAGAAAGCTCGTCGAAAAGCCGGGTTACAAAGCCGGTTTTGCCGCTGCCCGAGTACATAAATTTGGCGCTGTACTCGGGGTTTTGGTCAAACCCGTGCAACCAGGTATAGGTAGCGGTGGTGGCAGTGGTGCCGTAGACCTTGTTGCCGTTTTGGTTATATACCTGCCAATCGTCAATAATCTCGTTGGTGTTATAGTTATAATCTTCTATCCAGTGGCTGGGAGATTGGCCTGCCGTTTCGTCCTCAAAATCGTCGGTATAATCTGTAGGCGCAATGTCTTTGGGCAGGTTGGGGGCGGCAACCGTGGCATCGCCGTAAACACGAAGGTTATCGTAAAATGCAGCGCCGTATAGATTACGGAAACCCACGTCGCCGTAATACAAGGGGTCTTGGTCGGTATAGCTTACAGCCAAAACACCGTTGACGTACACTTTAATAACACTACCTACTTGGGTTACCCGCAGGGTGTTGCTTACGCCGTCTTGCCCGGTAAGACCTAAATTGGAAAAATTCGCAGCGCCTAAATATTTTTGGCTATCGGTATTTTTATACAGCTCAACCCTATAGTCCGTGTATCTGTTGGTAATACGGGCGTGGTAATAAGAAGACCCGTCATAGTTAAACACCAAGGAACCAAAAACCGCGGGTTGGTTTAAGGTAATATCCACCTCGGCGGCGGATACGGAACCGTTAAACCCTTCGGCCAGCATCCAGGATTCGCCCGAGTTGCCGTAGGCCTGCTGGTCGTTAATTAAATAACCGTTGCGGGCAAACCATCTATATTTGGCGGCGTTGCTTTTGCTTGTGTTCCATTTCTCTTGGTCTATACCCATAGTAGAAATATCGTCGTAAAAAAGCAGGGCTTGCCCTTTGGCCTCGGTGATGGTGAGCTGGTCCATTTTTACAATCAGATTTTTGTATTTGTCCCGCTCGGTTTGCGAGAGGCTCTCTACCTCGTAGGGCGAAAGGGTGTCAAAGTAAGCTTTTAGCTCGGCCACGGCGGTGGCATTTTTTGTAGTAAGGGTAGCAGGGTTTAAGGCCGCCAATTTGGTTTGAAAGGCTGCCACGTATTCGGGGCGCTCGGATACGGTTACGGGCAGGGTGAATTCGGCACCCTCGTAGGTAATGACCACCTGGTTTTGGCCGGGCTGTAGGCCCTCGTCGCCGTAATCAATCCACTCGGTTGCCAGAGGAATCTGCTTCACCGAGCCGTCGCCGTAGGTGGCCTGCAGCTGATAATAGATGGTTTCAATCTCAAACCCGCGATAGAGGCTTAAAGTATTTACGCTATTGCCGTCTTTATCCTGCAATTGAATATCGGTGATGCCGCTTACGTAATTCAACCTGTTATAAACCTTAAAATTATCAAAATACGAAACGTGGCCGGTGCTGCTAACGACACCGGGGGCGCCGATTAAATCGTTGGGGTCGTCTACAACAGCCGACAAAACCTCTTTGCCGTCAATATAACCAATTATCTTACCGTTGGTACCGTAGTTGATGACCTCTACCCGCATGGTCAAGCCATTTTCGGGCTTATAGGGGCGCTCGGCCCAGGCCTCCTCCACCGTTTCGGTGTTGGGGTTATACTCAGCCGTGAGCTTGGGGGAACCGGTTAAAACCTTTTGTGTGTTACAGTTGTAAAAACGAATCTCTTGCTTTTGAAAATCCCCCTTCCAGCCATCCTCTGCGGAGTAGTCTATAATCGTAAACTCTATGCCCGAGCGTTTGGTGCCCCGGGTGCCGATAGCGATACCGACAAAGGCGCCCTGGGCGGTGGCATCATTCTCAATATACTCTTTGTGAAGGTCCACCTCTACGGCGTAGTTGCTCCAATTTTGGGTGTAGGCAAAACCGCTTAAATAAGCCCTGCCGTTGATAAGAATCATTTCGCCGTTTTCTACGGTGCGGTCAGCACTCCAGCCACGCTGCTTGGTGGTGGTGGCTTGCGAAAAATCGTCGGTGTACAAAAACTCGTCGGCGGTGATTTTTACGTTGTCGAAGGTGGCAATACAGTTCTGTGCTCTTAGGGCTACGGTGCCGTGGGTAAAATTGGTGTCGGTAATATCAAACACCAGCACGTCGTTTACGTAACCCATAAGGCGTGTGCCCGATACCTTGATTTTTAAGGTATACTCGTTGCCGGGCAAGGCCATAGAGGTGTCGCCCTCGTACAAAGCGCCGGCGATAGAATAGCTTTTATTTAAAGTGGTTGCCCCGTTGCGAGCGTACAGACGCACCTTGGCGTTGTCCACCGAGTCTTTTGCGGCTATCAGCCCAAACTCATACCCCGAATTTGCAGCGTGGTCGTACCGCACGGCAATGGTGGCAAGGCCGGTTGAGGTAAAAATACCCTGATCGGCGGTGGTATCGGGAATGGAAACGTCGGCCTGTACGGTATAGTCCTGCATACCTTGGTTATAGGGCAAATACATCGTGCCCTTGGTAAAGGTATACTTTTCACCGTCGGCGGTGGCGGTACCGCCGGCCACCGTCCAGGCAGAAGCTATGGTATCGGCGTTGCAATCGTCCTCAAACAGCGTGCGGGGCGGCAGTTGGGTTGCATCGGCAGCGTGCACCGCAGCCCCCGGAAAAATAAAACCGGACACAACCACCAGCAAGGACAAAAGCATTGCCAAAGCAGATTTAAGGTGTTTTTTCATACGTATTCCCTCGACTTTTTAAAATTAGTAATATGCAAAAGATAATCCATTTTATTATACCTTTTTTTGTGACTTTTTGCAATGTGAAACTACCCCAAAAAAACAGCGCCCAAATGTGCAATATACCCAAAAGTCATAACCCTCGACTAATCCGAAGGCTTGGGTAAATCCTACCGACAAGCATCTAAAGACGCACTGAAAATTCTTCTCCCTTGCATCGCTTGCGCTGCTACCGCAAAGGCGGTAAAGCCCTCCTTGTGTAAAGGAGGGTGGCAGCCGTAGGCTGACGGGAGGATTGT
>CAZUJI010000125.1:0-5005 GCA_964620235.1 uncultured Eubacteriales bacterium | reverse complement strand
TCGCCCTGCAGAATATCCCCGAGGGTATGGTCATTATCGGCCCGATGCTGGCCGCAGGGGTCACCCCACGCAAAACCTTTATTTGCGCTATGCTTACCGGGCTCGTAGAGGTGCTGGGCACCCTGTTGGGCTACTTTGCCGTCAGCGTTGCCTCGGCCATACTGCCCTTTGCGCTGGCCTTTGCAGGGGGTACGATGCTCTACGTCATCAGCGACGAAATGATTCCCGAAACCCACGCCCACGGCAGCCAACGGGGCGCCACCTACGCCCTTTTGGTGGGCTTTTGCATTATGCTGGCCAGCGATATTTTATTAGGGTAGGCAAAGCCCCAAGTTTGGGACAGTTTAACAGTTATACTAAAGAAAAACAAGCAAAGGAGCCGCCTATGAAAACCACTTACGTAAAAGAACAAAAGCAAGCTCGACCGGTGCTGGCCATTTGCTACGATTTTGACAAGACCCTGTCCCCCGACGATATGCAGGCCCAGGGCTACATACAGTCGGTAGGGTACGACGTGGCGGATTTTTGGGCCGAGGCCGACGCCTTGGCCACCCAAAACGATATGGACTCTAACCTGGCCTATATGTATAAAATGATGGAAAAAGCCAAGGGCAAGCTGCCCTTTACCCGCGCCACGTTAAAGGCATACGGCGCCAAGGTGCGGCTCTTCCCCGGAGTGGAGGATTGGTTTGCCCGCACCTGCGCCTACGGTGAGGCCCAGGGCGTAACGGTGGAGCATTACATTATCTCCTGCGGGTTAAAAGAGATGATTGAAGGCACCTCGGTGGCCCAAAAGGGGGCCTTTAAAAAAATCTACGCCAGCGGTTTTTATTATAACGATAGGGGGGAGGCCTTGTGGCCGGCCCAGGTGGTCAACTACACCGGCAAGACTCAGTATCTGTTCCGCATCAGCAAGGGTGTGTTAGACGTAAACGACCCTGCCGTAAACGGCGCGGTGGCCCCTGAGGATATCCGCATCCCCTTTCGGAATATGGTGTACATTGGCGACAGCGCCACCGACGTGCCCTGTATGAAGCTGGTCAACAGCTACGGCGGCCACTCTGTTGGTGTGTATAACCCCCAAACCCAAGACAAAGCTTTGGTGCAAAAAATGCTAAATGAGAATCGCATTAAATATTTTGCCCCTGCCGATTACACCCCCAACGCGCCCTTAGACGCGCTGATGCAGGCCATTATTCGCCGCACCGCCGCCAACGAGGCATTAGAGAAAATTCACTACAGCTGCAAGGCAGAAAAATAAATGAAAACCTGCTCCCTTGGCAGAATTTGCTGCCGAGGGACAATTTATTTTAAAAAATTTATAATCCGTTTACATTTTGGGAGTAAAATGGTATAATCGTATTTTAAAGAAAGGTCGCGAAGCAAACAAATGAGTAAAAAAAGGCCCACCTTTACCTATAAGGTGTTAAAATTTTTATTGCGTACGTTTTACCCCAAAATCACCGCCTACGGCGCCGAGCATCTGCCCGAGGAGCCCTGCGTGATTGTGGGCAACCATTGCCAGCTGCACGGGCCCATTGCCTGCGAGTTTTACTCCCCCGTAGACCGGTACACCTGGTGCGCCGGCGAGATGATGCAGTGGAAAGAGGTGCCCGGCTACGCCTTTTTGGACTTTTGGTCGCAAAAGCCTAAATATACCCACTGTTTTTTTAAGCTGTTGGCCTACGCCATTACCCCCGTTTCGGTTTGTGTTTTTAACAATGCCCAAACCATACCCGTATACCACGATGCGCGGGCGATTTTTGCCTTTCGGGCCAGCGTAAAAAAGCTGTGCGAGGGCAAAAGCGTGGTCATCTTCCCCGAGCACGACCAAAAGCATAACCATATCGTTTACGATTTTCAAGACAGGTTTATAGACGTTGCTCGGCTGTACTACCGCAAGACCGGCAAGGCCCTGCCCTTTGTGCCGTTGTATATCGCGCCCAATTTAAAGGCAATGCATTACGGTGCGCCCATTCGGTTTGACCCCGAGGCGCCTATCGACACTGAGCGGGAGCGTATCCGCACCGCCTTAATGCAAAGCATTACCGACCTTGCCGAGGCGCTGCCCCGCCATAAGGTGGTGCCCTACCGCAATATTCCTAAAAAGCAATATCCCTATAACCGACCCGAGAAGGAGAGCCAATAGTATGAAAAAACCGGTGGTAGATTACCGTGAGTTCCGTTTTTCTAAATTAAATACCCCCCAGTTTTCACACCTGCTGTATTTGCTGGGCTGGGTGGGGTACTTTGCCCTGTATTTTTTAACCGAGAATTTAATCCCCGCCGAGGACTGCTGGTCGGTGCACATATGGTTAGACGATATCATTCCCTTTTGCGAGGTATTTGTTATTCCTTACGTGTTCTGGTATGCCCTGATTGTTATCTCCCTGCTCTATTTCGCTTTATACAATACCGAGAGCTTTAAAAAATTGCAGACCTTTATCATCGTCACCCAGGTGGTGGCTATGGTTATATACATTTTGTTCCCCAGTCGGCAGGATTTACGGCCCCAGGAATTTCTGCGGGACAATTTCTTTACCGATATCGTGGGCCTTTTATACGCCTTTGACACCAACACCGGCGTGTTCCCCTCGCTGCACGTGGCCTACTCTATAGGCATTGCCTCGGTATGGCTCAAAGAGAAGGGGGTAAACCCCTGGTGGAAGACCTTTGTGGTGGTGGCCGTTGTTTTAATCTGCCTTTCTACCGCCTTTATTAAGCAGCACTCGGTGGCCGATGCCTTTGGTGCCATTCCGGTATGTATATTGGCCGAGTGGATCTGCTACCGCAAATATTGGGCGGCAAAAATGAAAAAAAGAGCCTAAAACCGAGGGATACGTATGATAAAAAATTACATCTTTGATTTTGGGCAGGTGCTGGTGCACTTTTTGCCTATGCAAATGACCGCCGCTTATATTGTTGCCGACCCTGCCGATTGCAAGCAGGTGTGCGACGTAATTTTTGATCGCCTGTATTGGGATAAGTTAGACGACGGCACCATCACCGACGAGGAGCTAAAGGCCGCTGCCTGTGCCCGACTGCCCCAACGCTTGCAGCAGGTAGCCTGCCGGGTGTACGACGGTTGGGTGGCGCAGCTGCCCTTTATAGAGGGTATGCCGCAGCTGGTAGGGGAGCTAAAGGCCGCCGGCGGCAAGCTGTATTTGCTCTCAAACATCAGCGAGGGCTTTACCCGCCAATATAAGCAGGTGCCTCGGTTGGTGGAGCTGTTTTCACTGTTCGACGGGCTGGTGTTTTCGGGGCCCTTGGGAATTACCAAGCCGGGCAAAGAAATTTTTAACCACCTGCTTAGCACCTATGGCCTGCAGGCCGAGGAGTGTATTTTTATTGACGACGCGCCCCGCAACATTGCCGGCGCCGAGGCGGTGGGCATAAAGGGCTATTTGTTTGACGGCGATGCCCAAAGGCTAAAAAATACGCTTTTAAAATAAAAAATACCGCATCAAAAGGCTTTGATGCGGTTGATTTTTTGCAAAATTGTGGTAAAATAGTGGTGTGTGTGGAAAAATCAAATACGGAGGTTAAAAAAGTATGGAAATCCTATACAAAAATCTACTGGAGTTTACCTGGCAGCAGGGCGTTATGATTTTAATTGGCTTGCTGCTCATCTTTTTGGCCATTAAAAAAGAGATGGAGCCCACCCTGCTTTTGCCTATGGGCTTTGGCACCATTTTGGTCAACATCCCCTTTTCGGACGCCCTGGCCGGCCCGATTAAAGAGCTGTACCACGCCGGTATCGCCAACGAGCTGTTCCCGCTGCTGTTGTTTATCGGCATCGGCGCGATGATCGACTTTGGCCCCCTGCTTACCAACCCTAAGCTGATGCTGTTTGGCGCGGCGGCCCAGTTCGGTATCTTCTTTACGCTGTGTATGGCCCGTATGTTCTTCCCCGAGATTGACGCGGCTTCTATCGCCATTATCGGCGCAGCCGACGGCCCCACCTCCATTGCCGTAGCCAACACCTTAGGCTCGCAATACGTTGGCGCCATTACGGTAGCGGCCTACTCGTATATGGCCTTGGTGCCCATTATTCAACCCCCCGTTATTAAGCTGCTTACCAGCCGTAAAGAGCGTTTGATTCGTATGCCCTACGAGCAAAAATCCGTGTCGAAGCTTACCCGCATTATGTTCCCCATTTTAATTACCGTGGTGGTTTCGGCGGTTATTCCGCAGGCTACCGCCCTAATCGGCTTCTTAATGTTTGGTAACCTCATCCGCGAGTGCGGCGTGCTGGATTCTCTTTCGGAGACGGCCCAAAAGGTGCTGGCCAATTTGGTTACTATTTTCCTTGGCATCTCGGTTGCCTTTAATATGACGGCCGAGCAGTTCTTAAAGTTAGACACCCTGTTGATTTTAGGCTTGGGCCTCATCGCCTTCGTGGTAGACACCGCCGGCGGCGTGCTGTTTGCCAAATTCTTAAACCTGTTTATGAAGAATAAGGTTAACCCCATGATTGGCGCGGCCGGTATTTCGGCCTTCCCTATGTCGGGGCGTATCGTGCATAAAATGGGCCTGCAAGAAGACCCGCAAAACTTCCTTTTGATGCATTCCATCGGCGTAAACGTGTCGGGGCAAATCGCCTCGGTTATTGCCGGCGGTATCATCTTAAGCTTCTTTGCATAGGAGGGTGTAGCAATGAATTTCTTTACAAAAGCCGTACAACTGTTTACCTCGCTTACCGGGCAGGCCAATGCCCCTGAGATTAAATTTGACCCCGCCAAGTTTGTAGAAATGCTGCAATATATGGGCAAGGGTATGCTGGTGATTTTTGTAATTATCGGCGTAATTATCCTGGTAACGATGTTAATCAACAAGGCCTTTGCCGGTAAAAAATAAAACGGTATAAAACAAAAAGACCGACCCGAGAGAGACACTTCTTAAAGAAGGTGTCTCTCTCGGTTTTTATCTCCACAAAACAAATGACACTTTCCACAAAGATTGTGAAAGTGTCATAGTGGGTTATATGCTTCGAGAAAGGTAAATA
>CAZUJI010000124.1:0-5013 GCA_964620235.1 uncultured Eubacteriales bacterium | reverse complement strand
AAGTTTGCAGGGCATTTTGCGTTTTTGGTAATTAGTCTGCCGAGTAGGGCAGCAATGCAATGTGACGGGCACGCTTGATAGCGGTGGTCAGCTCACGTTGGTGGGCTGCGCAGGTGCCGGTTACACGGCGGGGTAAAATCTTAGCGCGCTCAGAAACGAACTTGCGTAAACGAGCAACGTCTTTGTAGTCGATAGCCTCAACGCGGTCTACACAAAAATGGCAAACCTTTTTGCGGCTCTTACGGCGTAAAGGTCTCTCAGCCTTATCCATAATTCACAATCCTCCTATCTGATTGTCTCAAAAGAAATTTTTAAAATTAGAAGGGCAGATCATCGTCGCCGGTAATCTCGGCAAAATCTGCAGCGCCGCTGTTGGAGAAGGAGGGAGCCTCCGGTTGCTCCATACGGGCGGGGGCAGCGGCAGCATCACGCTTGGCCTCTGCAAAGTGTACGTTGCTGGCTACAACCTCAAAAGCGGTACGGCTGTTGCCGTCTTTATCGGTGTACTTGCGGGTAGAAATCGAACCCTCAACGGCTACGAGTTGACCCTTGTGGAAGTATTTAGATACAAATTCCGCGGTCTGCCGCCAAGCAACAATGTTAATAAAATCGGCCTGACGCTCTTCGCCGGCGCGTACTCTGCGGTTAACTGCCAAAGAGAAGGTAGTTACCGGAATATCCGACGCGGTGTGGCGGAGCTCAGGGTCTGCGGTGAGTCGTCCCATCAAAACTACTACGTTCATCAGATCGCCTCTTTCTTACTTTTTAATGATCATGGTACGCAGAACACCCTCGGTGATTTGGGCTCTACGATCCAACTCTGCCGGGAAATCTGCGCCGGCGGTGAAGTTTACGATAACATAGTGGCCTTCGGCCTCGTCGTTGATTAAGTAAGCCAGTCTGCGCTTACCCCATTCGTCAACATTCTCAATGGTACCGTTCTTCTCGATGAGTGACTTGAATTTCTCAAACAATTCAGCTACGGCCTCTTCGCCCTTTTGAACCGAGAAAACAAACACTGCCTCGTACTTATTGGTAATCATCTGTTGCACCTCCTTTTGGACTTTTGTCCCCTCTCTCCGAGGGGCAAGGAGCTATATTTATCATAATAGCCATAATATTATACCAGTAACTGCGGCTAAAGTCAAATATTTTTTTGCAATCCTATTGATTTTTTTAATAAAATAAAATAAAATAACCTTGGGAGTGATACTATGCTAATTGCAGCCGACATTGGAAATACCAACATAACCCTGGGGGCCTACTCCGGGGACGAGCTTGTGTTTACCGTTCGTTTAGCTACCGACCCACACCGTACTGCCGACCAATATGCCGTTGAGATACGGGATATGTTGGACATTAACGGTTGCGCGGTAAGCGATATTGACGATTCGGTGATCTGCTCTGTGGTTCCTGCGGTAAGCAAAGCCATTGCCAAGGCCTTTGTTAAGCTTTGCGGTCACGCGCCGCTGGTTTTGGGGCCGGGTGTAAAAACGGGGCTGAATATCAAAATTGACACACCCTCGCAAACCGGTGCCGATTTGGTTGCCGGTGCGGTGGGCGCTTTGGCAAAATATCCTATGCCCTGCGCCGTGGTAGATATGGGCACCGCCACCACCATCAGCGTGCTCAACCAAAAAGGCGAGATGATTGGCGGCGTAATTGCTGCCGGCATTGGCATTACGCTGCAGGCCTTGTGCGGGCGCACCGCGCAGCTGCCCGCAGTAGATATGGAGGCCCCTGCCCGCGTCATTGGCACCAACACCGTAGACTGTATGAAGTCGGGGCTGATTGTGGGCGCTGCCGCTATGTTAGACGGTATGATCGACCGCATCGAGGGTGAGCTGGGCCAACCCATTAACGTGGTGGCCACCGGTGGTCTGGCAGGCGAGGTTATTTCCTGCTGCCGCCGCAAGGTAACGCTGGACGATACCCTGCTGTTAGACGGGTTAAAGCTGATCTGGCAAAAAAACTGCAAAAAGTAAGCGCGCTTCCAACAAAAGAACTGCATCCTGCACTGAAAAGTGCAAATCCAAGGAGCAGTATCGAAAGGAAAATGTAAAATGGAAAGAAAAAAGATTACACAAATTACGGGCGTTGCATTGTTAATGGCTATGGTTGTGGTTATGCAATTTATCAGCGCCTCCATTCCGCCGGTCAGCGGGTTTTCTATCTCGCTGGTGCTGATTCCCATTGTGCTGGGCGCCGCCATTTTTGGTGCAAAAGCAGGCGGTATATTGGGTCTGACCTTTGGTGTGGTGGTGTTAATCAACTGTATCACCGGTGCCGACGCGGGCGGCCAAATGGTATTCCAAGCCAACCCGCTGCTGTGCGCGCTGGTGGTTTTGGGCAAGGGCACTCTGGCGGGCTTAGCCGCCGGCGGGGTGTACAAGGCCTTTAAAAACAAAAACGGCTACGTGGCTATGATTTTAGCGGCCATTGTTTGCCCGGTGGTCAATACCGGCACCTTTGTGCTTTGTATGCTCACCTTTTTTAAAGACGTGCTGGCCGCTTGGGCCGGTGGCGGCGATATTTTAGCCTACATTTTTTCCGGCCTGTTGCTGATGAACTTCGTGCCGGAGCTGATCATCAACCTGGTATTCAGCCCTGCGGGCCAACGCATTACCCAAACCGCAAATAAAAAACTGTAACGTACATTGGCCCCATTTTTTATGGGGCCAAATTTTTTTAAAAATTTTTGTCACAAAACTTAAATTTTATCGTTATATATACGCAAGGCCCAAAAAGGAGGGAGCGCAATGCTGGCGTTTTATTTAAGTTTAGTAGAAACACCCGAGGACAAGGAAAAGGTAGAGCGGCTTTACCGCACCTATCGGTACGTGATGAAATACATCGCCTTAGAGCTGCTGCATAACGAAACGCTGGCCGAGGACGCCGTGCACGACGCCTTTTTGCGGATTATTCGCCATTTGGGCGGTATAAAAGAGGTAGAAAGCGCGAAAACGCGCTCCTTCGTTTGTATTGTGGCCCGTTCGGCGGCAATGGACGTGCTACGGGCCGAAAAAAAGCAGTCCACCGTGCCCATAGACGAGGTGGGCGAGCCGGGGCACACCCCCGACCCCTGCGCCGCTATGGAGATGCGCTCTCTTTTGGCGGCGTTGGAGCAGCTGCCGGCCAACTATAAGGATATTTTAAGTCTAAAGGTCTACCACGGCCTGTCCGACGGGCAGATTGCCGACCTATTGGGCTTAAACGCCGCCACGGTGCGCAAACGTCTGCAACGGGCGCGGGCCGCCCTGGCAGAACTGGTAAAGGGGGAGATGTAATGCTGTTTTTTAAGAAAAAACACGACCCTTTGTACCTGGCGTTAGAGGAACATACCAAACTGCAACTGCAAAAGCTCCCCGATGAGCAAGAACTGCAAAAGCTCACCTTTTCGGCCACCTTTGAGGCCAAAATGCTACGGCTTTTTGCCCGCTACCGCCGGCATAAAAAGGCCAACCGCCGGGCTTTGGTGGCTCTGGCCGCCGCAGTCGCCCTGGTGGTGGGGGTAAGCGCCATTCCCTACCCGGGGCAGACCTACCTGGAATTTTGGAATATTGACCAAAACAAGACCCAGCAAGTCAAGGAATATATTATGGAATACCGTCAAGAACACCCGACGGGTAAAAACGGCAAACCTTGTCCCGAATATAATTCTTTAGGTGACAATACTACCAGTTCCAGTATTGTGGGGAACCCGGTATTGCCCCAACTGGTGGGCGGAACACAATTGGGCGTATATGGCAAAATTACGGCAAAGCAACCCGGTTTAGACTACGTACAGTACACCCTGCGGGTCTACCACACCTTTGTAGGAAGTTTAGGCTGGAATAGAACACTAACCGTTTTTGTAAAAGGGGATACTTCCGACGGCGTTACGGCCCGATTAGACGTGGGCAGTAAGGTGGTATTCTTGCTCAAAGAGAGTGACCTTGCCGAAAATAGTTATACCCCGGTGGAGTACGAGCACGGGTGCTTTTTGGTAGAAAAGGGCGAATTATATGCGTTCTCCAACCAAAATAGCATATCCGCTTACGACGGCAAGTGGGTATGGTCTCTGATTTGGGATATCAAAAAAATGCGAAAGAAGATGGGGCTGGACCTTTAAAAGGGGGGCTATGTATGAAAAAACGAATTTGGATAGGCTTTGCGTCGATTACTGCGGCAATCTTGATTGCAGCAGGCGTTTTATGGCATATTTTTACCCCTGCCAACCATACGGTTGTGGTTTATCGCAAAGACGGACAATCCACCGCTGAAATACAAAATGCTGAAGCTGCCGCTTTAAAACCGGTGCTGTCGGATAATATGCTGGCCAGCCGTATCGGTGAGCCCGGAATGGACACCAACGTGCGGTTGTGCGATCTTGCCGTTTACGGAAGGATTACGGACATCTCTTTTTGTACAATAGATGCCGTTACCGGGAAGGCAACCTATGATAAATATTTAGAACAAAGCAGTCTGACTCCCGCTATCCCGTACACAAAATATACCATAGCGGTTTCGGAAGTGCTTATGGGGGAGCTTGGCGCAAGCAAAACGGTTGAATATTTTGAAATGGGCAGATTTGATGCTGCGGTAACCAAGCCAAAAGAAAAAGGGGAAGTTGTACTATTCTTAAATAAACGAGCCTTTGGCTACGTTTCGGTAGATTCGGAGCACAGTATTTTTACGGTAAAGGATAATCAGGTGTATTCTTACTCAAATCACGCCGATCTATATCGGTTTGACGGTAAAAATCTTTCTACCTTATTGCTTGCTACACACGATGCGGCCAAAAACCGCCCGGCCGAAAAGTCCAAATGTAATATTGTTGTAAAATAAGCGTTTTCAAACAACAAAAGCCGCCTTTGGGGTGACCCAAGGGCGGCTTTTTGTATAACGAAAACGCAGCGAACCGTCGCGTGGTTTAGTGGAGGTTAACCGATGAACAATAAAAAAAGTTAAACGTGCCGATGCCTCCCTCTGACGAGGTAGTGCAACGGCCGAGCGGTAGTGAATGGCACTCGG
>CAZUJI010000123.1:0-5035 GCA_964620235.1 uncultured Eubacteriales bacterium | reverse complement strand
CCCTGCAAGTATGCCCGCTTTGCCTCCTGCAGCCATTCCGTAGGGTTAGGTAAACTACGAGTAAAGTTGTAAACGCGCAGCATAAGGTCTTGCACCTGTTTTTCGCCATAGGAGGTGCCGAGATTAAATAATACCGCATCAAAATTCGGGTCAGCTTCGGCGTATTGGCGCAGCAAGATATTCGCCGCAGTTTTTTGCAACAGGACGTCGGCAGCCTTAGGGTCAAAAACCTTAAAGCCTGGGTCAATATCTAATTCAAAAAAATTCTGGCGCGCAAAATCAATACAAAAAGAATCAATTGTACAAATTTTGGCGCAAGACATAAGTATTTGCTGACGCAACAAATGGCGGTTGCCTTTCTGTTTGTCAACCTCTTCGGCCAAGCGTTTTTCTATACGGCTGCGCATTTCGGCGGCGGCAGAATTTGTAAAGGTAACGATAAGCAGTCTGTCAATGTCCAACGCTGCGGTAGGGTCGGTAAGCATCTGAATTACGCGCTCAACCAAAACGGCTGTTTTACCTGATCCTGCAGCGGCCGAAACCAATATATGCCCTTTAGCATCAATTGCATTCTGTTGCGACGGTGTCGGACGAAACGCCATCCTGCTCCCCCCTCATTAATTCTATCGTTTCTGTAATCGAATATCCCTTTGTTTTACGTGTATTTTTACCGTCTTCTTTACGGCATACGGCGCGGTAATCGCAATATTTGCAGGCCTCTTCAGAACCGCTGTCTAACGGATCTATGGCAATGTTACCATCGTGTAGCTCGTTGCCTACCTTTTGTAATATTCGATCAATGTGCGAAAATACTGCTGCAAAACCGGCGGACGATAATACCTTAGAGCTATAATGTAACGACCCGTTTTTATTGAATTTTGCAGGTATAATATCCCCATGCCCCTGCTTGTCCATAGCCAAAAGCACGTCGCTATCGTCACATACGATGCCGCTCATTTTGGTGCCCTCGGTTTTTTTATCCACGTCGGGGTAATCCCGTTTTAAAGATTTATACAGAATACCTGCGGGATATTGACCATATTTTCCATTACCGTTTTTTACTACGGCATATAAATAAATCAACATTTGCAGATTTAAGCCAAATAAGGTATCGTGCAGAGCGAATTTTTTTGTTCCGGTTTTGTAGTCCATAACACGAACATAGCTTTTTTCGTTTACCGTAGCGGTATCTACGCGGTCAATACTGCCAAACACATATAACTCACCGTCTTCTAACGAAACATTCAAAGGCGCAATTTCGTCGCCACCAATTTTTAACTCAAAGGCGGTGGGGTCAAAATCTGTGCTGGCAAATTCTTTTTGAATAGATACAATCAACTCCGCCGAAAGCTCAACCAGCTGCCGCAGCATATGCATAAATCTGGGTGTTTGATTATGAACATCAATTTCATTCTCTTCAAAATATTTTAAAGAGGATTGACGGCAAAAGGTTAATATTTCATCATAAGACATTTTGCACACACCCCGCCTTTTTTCTGAAAGGATGTGTTCAAAAATATAGTGAATCAAAGTACCACGCAATAAAACGTCAATTTCAGCCTTTTTTAACCGATTCGCGTTTAACCCATATCGACAAAAATAAGAAAATGCACATTTACAATAGGTATCTAACCTGGTGGCAGACATATAAATATCTTTACCATAGATTTTTTGGGCGTTTTCTTGCGAAATATGCGTTGCCAGGCCACATACCTGCGCATCGATTGCCTGCATTTTGGCAAGATATTGCGGTTGCGCACTAAAATAGGCTTTTGCCGCAGTAATTTCAGGGGTTTTTATATTCCAAACCGAGGCCAATTTTTCAAAAGCGGGGTGCTCCGCTTGCATAAAATCAGCAGAAAAGCCCAGCATATTGGCAGTAATGGTTTGTTTGCAGTCTGAAAATATGTAAGAAAGAGTTTGAACAACGTCCGATGGCTCCTTCGGGTTCCCCGATACGTCGGCAGCAGCATATAAAAAATATGCCTTTTGGGATGCCAAGCAAACCGTATGATACAACCAATATTTTTCATCCATTAAACGGGTGAACACCGTGTTTTTTAAATCTACACCGGATTTTATCAGTTGAACCCGTTCGTAATTGCCCAACAAGCCGGTATCGGTAACCGCACGGGGAAATTCGCCGTGATTAACGCCCAATAAAAATACCGTTTTGGTCTGCGCGGTGCGAATTCGGTCTGCCGAGCCGTAAATAACGTCGTCTAACCCTTCCGGCAAGCTACCTATGGTAATCTCTTTGCCGGCCAAAACAAAATATTCTAAAAATTTATCGGCAGGTATTATATCGTCGCCCAAGCACGTGTCTAAGCGGTCTAAAACGTCCATTAACGTATCCCAAGAGGCATACTGGCACTGCGCCTCTTCTAATGAACTCATTTTTTCTAATGCGTTCGCTAATTTTTTTAATTGCAGCGGAACGTCCACGTCATCAAGTAAATTATAAATCAATTTACCAAACTGCAGAGCTGTGCCTTGTTGCAATGCCGCCAGCTTTTGCAAAGGCATAACTATTTTTTCACGCAAATTATTCAACTGCTCAAGCAATTGAGTGGCATCCTCTTTTTTATGCTCAAAACCGTTGGGGTGCATATCCCACGGGCGCAGCCAATCCTTACGGTCGATCCCCCATACAAAACAGTAGTTTTCAAGCAGACTGATTTCTTCGGCAGATACGTTGCACAAACCGGTTTTTAAGTAAATAAAAATATCCTCGGTTGCAAAATGCATCGCCGAACGAATTGCCGATTTAACAAACATAAAAAGCGGCAGTCGCTGAATGTCCATACGCTTATCAAAATATACGGGAATATTGTAAGATTGCGCGTAGCTTTCTATAGCGGTATCGTACCCACTTAAATCACGGGTGACGATTGCAAAATCTCTGTAACGTGCGCCGTTTTGCCGTACCAAACGACTGATTTCACTAAAAACAAAGTCCACCTCGGCATACAAATCGGGCAAAGAGCGTACTATAATATTTTCGGGCCGATTGTATTTTTGATTTAAATCGCCTGCTAAAACCTCGGCCAATCGGCGCATATCCTGCGATTCGAAAAACATATTTTCAAGGCAGACTGCCGGCGCAATTTTTATACCGTTTTTGTTCGCCACAGCATATAATTGGCGAACACATTCTTGCGCAGCAGAAAAAGGTGTAATTTCATTTTGATCAACAGTGGACACATCGCTTAAGCACGCAAAGGTAAAATAGCAATTCTCTGCCTGGGACAATATACGCTCAATTAAATGCATTTGCGGCGCAGTAAAATCTTTGAATGCATCAAAAAAGAGTGTTTTACCCTTAAAAAACGGATGCGCGGCAAGTTTACCGGCAAGCAATTCCATTTGATCTAACGGGTCAATAAAAACATTTTGCAGCAAAGCGTTGTACGTATCTATAATTAAGCAAAGGTCTTCGATTTTATACCGAAACCCTTGATTGGAAACGTTTTTTACCGCCGAGCGCAATAATTCGGTTGTAATACTGCATTGTTTAAACTCTTGAATTATATCTACAATATGCTTGGCGAAATCGGCTGACTCACAAAAACGGGTATAAACCTTGAGCTCGCCTTTTAGGCTCCTTAAGGCTCGACCCGCCAATAGCAGACGCATACCATCGTCTACCATCGTGCCTGCTATGCCGCCAACCTCTTTACCCACCTCATTACACAGCTTGGTAAAGCTATATATATTTATACGATTGGCCAATTGCGGCCCTAAACGTTGCAGAAGCATTTTTTCGCACATAAAGGAAAACTGCTCGGGCACAACAAAAATCACCTGAGCGGCCGGATTTTGCAATAATTCAGTTATTTTATTCAGTATCCATTCTGTTTTACCGCTTTTGGCGGGTCCTAAAATACACTGCAGCAATATAACACCTACAATCTTATTGATTACAGGTGTTATTATAACATATTTTATTATAGATGCCAAATATTTTTAAAAAATCATCGGTAACGTAAGAAGCAATACTATTCCGGGTAACCCCCCTGCAGCAGATACTCCTACCGTTAACGGGTTAAGCTCCATTGTAATTCCGGTATATTTTGACGAAAAAATCAAAGAAAAAAATAATAATATTCCACCAAAAACATAGCAAAATACCGTTTTAAACAAATGACCCGTTTTATAAGCAAAAACCAAATAAAATAAGATATAAATTCCGCATAATATGCTTGCTGCAGTAATCATACAATCTCCCCTATTTCATACAAATTTTCTTATACTTTAAAATATATGAAAAAAGCCGACAAAATTGTCGGCCTTTTTCTTAAGTTATAGGATATTCATTTGGGAAAAAAGTATGCATCAGTAGGTACACCGCATCTGCATCGGTGATGATTCCATCATTATTAAAATCACAGTTTTCGGTTACGGGATAACTTTCGGAGAAAAACGTATGCATTAATAAATAAACTGCATCTGCATCGGTTACCTTTCCGTCTTGATTCAAATCCCCTGAACTATTTTTTTGAATTTGATATAAATCGGTTGCTGAATGATATTTAACCGAGTAGCCTACCGCACATAGGTCATTCACATCATTCGTCCTCAAAGAAAAACCGTTCAAATTCAGAAAAATTTCTTTATCTATGGTCACGGTTTGCGATGTAAGAATATCTCTGCGAAGAATAACGGTGTCCCCTTCTTTGGCAGCCGAAATCGCTTGAGACAGCGTATCGTAATTTTCGACGCCAATCTGGGCATCGCAGGCAGCATCTTGCGTATTTTGTGAGATATCTTCTACGTTGGTAATATGCGAGGAGTTGAAAACGATGTATTCCACGTTGTTTCTACCCCAATAATCCGCGTGCACCACACCGTAGGTATTTTCGCCAATTAAATAAACGTCCGAGGCACCCGTACCGCGGCTACCCATAGTTTTCTCCCATATTTTTTTGCTATAGGGCCAGGTCTTGCCGTTATCGTAGCTTACAAAAGCATATAAATTATCGCGATTTGACGTACCGAATTGATGCACGGTAATCAACTCGGTACCCTGCGTAGT
>CAZUJI010000122.1:0-5066 GCA_964620235.1 uncultured Eubacteriales bacterium | reverse complement strand
AGGTTGCCAAGCTCTCCGGTATCCCTTTGGTGGTTATTGAGCGCGCAAAGCAGATTTTAAAAGAGATTGAGTCGGAGGGTGTGCAACAAAACGTTGTAACGCAAGAAGAGCTGCCCCAACTGCCCTTAGAGGTAGAAGGCGCTAAAAATCTTCTAAAAGACTTAAAAGAAATTAACGTAAATACCACTACACCAATGGAAGCTTTACAATTGCTTTCTTCGTTTGTGAATAAAGCCAACAACTTATAACAGGAGTGTTGAGAATGAAATTGCCAAGCAGATATAAATTTATCGGTCGCAAAAAGTTTGTCGTTTTACCGTTGCAGCAGGAGCGAGTGGAAGAAATGCTGCTTACAGCCATTGACGGATTGGACGATAATGCTCAGCTTGTAGCCGTTAAAGAAGAAAACAGCGCGGTCTATAAATTCAATTACCGTCCGGCTCCCGGTAAAAAGAATATTTACGAAGATTATTGCCTTTTAGCCAACGTACTGTCGGAAGAAGGGGGGAATCAAACCAAGGTGGAGTACCGCTTTGCCCACGATTTGTGGATGGCGGTATACACTAAGGTTTTAGCGGGTTTGTGCTTTTTTATTCCTGTAATTATTGCTCTTTTGGCCGCATTCGTGCTTAAAAACACTAATCCCTTAATTTATATTCCTTTAGCCTTAATTGCAGCCTTTGCATTGGGCGCATTCATCTTTTTTTGGGAGAAGAAAGAAAAAGTATACCCCATTGTAGATGCTTTTGAGCAGTGGTTGGTAAGTATTTTTGATAAAGGAGAATAACGTTGTCTGCTATTCGTGTTTTAAGTAAACAGGTTTCTACCTTAATTGCAGCAGGCGAGGTTGTTGACCGTCCGGCTTCGGTAATCAAGGAGCTGGTTGAAAATGCGGTAGATGCAGGAAGTACTGCAATTACTGTAGAAATTCAACGCGGCGGCATTACCTTAATGCGCGTAACCGATAATGGCTGCGGCATTGCCCGAGAAGACGTACAAACCGCCTTTTTACGCCACGCTACAAGTAAGATTCAAAAGGAACAGGATTTAGATGCTATACATACCTTAGGCTTCCGAGGGGAGGCCTTGGCTGCTATATCTTCCGTTTCTAAAGTAGAGCTGCTTACCAAAACCGCCCAAGAGCAGATAGGTACAAAATACACTCTGGTGGGTGGCGAGTCGGGGGAGCTGTCTGATGCAGGCTGCCCCAACGGTACCACTATAGTTATCAAAGATTTATTTTTTAATACCCCTGCCAGAATGAAATTCTTAAAAAAAGACGTGTCCGAAGGCAACGCTGTGGCCGCGCTGGTTGACCGTTTGGCCTTATCTCATCCCGAGATTGCCGTGCGTTTTATTCGCGACGGTAAAATGGTGCTTTCTACCCAGGGCGTGGGTGAGATTTTGCCTACCGTTTATAGTGTATGCGGGCGCGATTTTGCCAATGCTATGTTACCCGTTACGAACACGCAAGGTGTAGTTTCGGTAGAGGGTTGTGTATGCAAACCTGTTTCTTGCAGGCCCAACCGCAACGGGCAATACGTTTTCATTAACGGCCGCTACGTGCGCTCAGGTACAGTTATTGCTGCCCTGGAGCAGGCCTATAAAAACAGCGCAATGGTGGGTAAATTCCCGGCCTGCGTGCTTTATCTTACCGTTCCGGCCGAGGTGGTGGACGTAAACGTTCACCCCGCCAAGACCGAAGTACGTTTTCAAAATGAAAAGGTAATTTTTGACTGTGTTTATTATGCGGTTAAAAATACTCTATCCAACCGCGATGAACGTCCTGAGATTAAAAAAACACCGACTTTTGACCCATTTTCACATGTTTCGGTGCAAGAGTATAAGCAAACCAAATTGCCGGTAGCAACCCCTGTGCAACAACCAGTTGCACAGCAACCCAACACCCAACGGGCGCAAACTTATTTGGATTTGGCTCGGCAAACAACCAAAGTACAACCTACCGTATCGGCAGAGCCGACTTCGTACGTTAAAGTGTCGGATATTGACCTGCCTTACAACAAAGGCGGGCAAAAGATGTATTATCCCGAAGCAAAAACGTCGGTTGTGCCCTCAAAAATCGAGCCAACGCCGGTCGAGGCGCCCAAAGCTCCGCCGGTGGTTCAAAATGTGCCCGAGGTTATATCTGAACCCGTAGACGATGAAGATATTGTCTATATCGGCGAAGCGTTTAAGGCTTATATTTTAGCCCAAAAAGGTGAGAAGCTGTATTTAATTGACAAGCACGCCGCCCACGAGCGGATTTTATACAATAAATTTACAGAGCAGCGTACGGTGCAACAGCAAATGCTGCTTATGCCTCAAACTGTAACCTTGTCTAAAGAGGAGTATAGCCAAATTACGCAATCTACAGAACTATTAGAGCAAATTGGCTTTGCTATTGAGGATTTTGGCCAAGGTAACGTGCTGGTGCGCGCCGTACCGGCTGAGTTGGTAGGGGAGAATATACAATCTATTTTAGAAGAAGTTGCCGAAAATTTATCGCAGAAATTTAAAGTTGAAGTTGAACGATTGGAAAGACTGTATCACACCATTGCCTGCAAGGCGGCCATTAAAGCCGGTAATTTGTCAGACGAGCGCGAATTGCGTGCATTGGCACAACGGGTTTTATCGTCTAACGACGTATTGTACTGCCCCCACGGCCGCCCGGTGGCCTTTGCTTTAACCAAAAGAGAAATTGAAAAGAATTTTGGACGGATACAAGGATGAACAGTAAAATACCGTTGCTTGTAATCGTGGGGCCAACGGCCTCGGGTAAAACAACGCTTTCGGTGCAGCTTGCAAAGGCGTTAAACGGCGAGATTATTTCTGCCGACTCTATGCAGGTATATACGGGTATGTCGGTTGCCACCGCGGTACCTACCTTAAAGGAGCGCGAGGGCATACCCCACTGGTTAATGGAGTGTATTGACCCAACAACGCCCTTTGCTGTGGCCGATTACATCACTATGGCGCATAACTGTATACAAGAGGTTTTTGCCCGCGGCAAGCTGCCTATTTTGGTGGGTGGCACAGGGTTATACGTGGATTCTTTGGTGAATAATATTCAGTTTTGCCAGCAATCAGAGGATTCTTCTCTGCGCAAAAAACTGTATACACAGGCTGAAGAGCTTGGTTTAGAAGAAATGCATCGCCGATTGTCCCAGGTTGACCCGGCAGCCGCAGAACAGATTCATATTAACGATAAAAAACGCGTATTGCGCGCTTTGGAGATTTATTATTCCACCGGTCAAACCAAGTCGGCTGCTGATTTACATTCTAAAACGCTGGAATCCCCGTACAAGCCCTTATATATTGGTTTGGGTTATAAAAATCGCGACGTGCTTTACGAGCGTATTAACCGAAGGGTAGATATTATGCTGCAAGACGGCTTACTGGAAGAGGCGCGTAATGCATATAAGCAAGCGCATACTATGGCTACGGCAGCGCAAGCCATTGGGCATAAAGAATTGTTTCGGTATTTTTCGGGTGATTGTGAGTTGAACGAAGCAGTTGAATTGCTCAAGCAAAAAACCCGTAATTATGCCAAGCGCCAGCTTACCTGGTTTACAAAAAATCAAAATATACATTGGATATATATGGACGAAACCACTGACCCGGTCGGACAAGCATTAGAGATAATTCAACAACATAATTGCAAAGAATAGAAAGGAGAGGGTTGCCATAAAATCGCCGGTTTTAACAATTGTAAAATGGATTGCGGCGGCATTTATTCTGGTTTTTGTGATTTATCAATTATATGCCTCGTTATATAATCCGTTAACCACCGATACGGCAAGTTACACCTCCACCTATTCGGCGCAACCTATAACCGGTGTGGTTATCCGTAACGAAACGGTGGTAGAAAGCTCTGCCACGGGAGTTCAAAGCTACGCCGTGCAAGAGGGTGGCCGCGTTGCCAAAGGCGGCGTAATTGCTAAGAATTATCAAAGCCAAGCGCAGGCCCAAGCGCGGCTTACCATCGAAGAATTAGACGAACGTATTCGTATATTGGAAGAAACACAATCTTATAACGATTATAAGGCGGCCGATTTGGATTTAATCAATGCCAAACTGCGTGAAGCCTTTTTACAGTTGATTGACCAGGGAAAAAACGGCAATTTTACGGCGTATGGCGATTTGTCCGATGAACTATTGCGGTTGATGAATCGCAAGCAAATCGTTACAGGCGACGCCCAGCAGTTTACTGCCAAAATTGCCGAATTAAAAACCCAGCGGGATATTTTAAATGAATCGTATCCTGAAAGCACCGATGCGGTGGTTTCGCCCCACGCGGGGTATTTTATCCACGGTATTGACGGTGGCGAGGGTACGGATTTGTATGAAAATTTAGAGTCCATTACGCCTACGGTTTTACAAAATTACTCTCAATCCATTACCGGCGCTTCAACATCCGCGGTGGGTAAGATCGTATCCGACTTTGAGTGGTATATTGCCGCGTGTATTCCTTTTGAATTTTCTTACGAAATTACACCGGGCACCAAAATGGTTCTAAAAACCGGTCTTTCTACCGTGCCGGAGTTAGACGTGGTGGTGCAGTCCATCAATCGGCAAGAAACGGGCAAAGAAGCAGTTGTTGTTTTTTCTTGTAAAACAATGAACAGCGAATTGGCTGCTATGCGTATTCAAAAAATGGAGATTGTTACCGAAAGCTACGCAGGATTGCGGATTCCCTCTGAAGCCATTCGCATTCGCGATAACGTACGAGGTGTATACGTTTTAGCCGGCACGCAGGCTGTTTTTAAGCCGGTGAGCGTAATATATTCCTATGGAAAATACAGCATTTGCGAGCAACAAAACGACGTCAGCGGCACGTTGCGCTTATATGACGAAGTAATCGTAAAGGGGAAGAACTTGTATGATCGAAAACTCATCGGCTGACGTAATTGCCGAAAAGCAGGCCGTTTTTGATGAAAATTACGCAGTTATTAAACAAAATATTGCAGCAGCTGCGCAAAGAGTGGGTAAAAAGCCGCAGGATATTTATTTATTGGCAGCCACCAAAACCGTTCCGGTTGAGGTAATTAACCACGCTATTGGAGCAG
>CAZUJI010000121.1:0-5079 GCA_964620235.1 uncultured Eubacteriales bacterium | reverse complement strand
ACCTCGTCGCATAGATATTCAGAATAAATTATATCACAAATCGACAAAAAAATCCATAGAAAAATGTAAATATATAAATTATTATGTAAATATATAAATTATTATGTAAATATATAAATTATTATGTATTATAAAATGGTTATAGCCGCTAACAAGAAAAATGGGGTAGCACGGAAAATCCATACTACCCCAACAAAAATTCTAGACTGTTTATTAGCTTATGCTAAAAAGTTTTTGTTTTCATCCATATAGAAGATGTCATAATTTTTCTCTAAGGCATCTGCTGATTTTTCAAAGCCTCTCTCTGCTGATAAAAGCCACATTTGCTTCGCCTTGATTACATCTTGCTTGCATCCACGCCCTACAAAATAATTTTCTGCCAGTTGATATTGAGCAAACACAATGCCTTGGTCAGCAGACAGCATTAACCAATGGTTAGCAATCATGGCATTTTCGTCAACACCTAGTCCCTCCAAATATGCCATTCCCAGTTTGTACTGAGCCATCGCATGATTGTTTTCTGCTGCTTTGATAAACCAATTAATCGCTTTGCTTTGATTTTTGGGCACAAAAATTCCATTAGCGTGCATCCATCCTAAACTGTACTGTGCCATAGAACAATTTCCGTTGGCTGATTTCAAATACCAATCATATGCCAGCTTAAGATCGCTGTCAACTCCATCTCCTACTTCATAGCACCATGCAACGTTGCACTGAGCAGGAGCATGCCCCTTGTTGGCAGCATTTAAAAAGAGTTCAAATGCCTTGTGCAAATCTTTGTTGACACCATATGAGCCGTTGTAATATGCTCGACCCAACTCACATACAGAATCAAGGTCTCCATTTTGTACGTTGTAAAGCAATTTTTCTAATTCGTCACAACATTTTTCTTCATTGATTGGCGTTGGTGTCATCTGCTTGCACTGCTTACCTAAGAGTTTACATGCGCGTTCGGTTAACTGTGCAAAATTACGTTCCGAAGAAGAATAGTTCAAATAGTGATTACTTGCCAAATAGTACTCCATAGCAGGAGACAGCTTTACTTCATCAAGGAGAACCGGAAGGATCATTTTGTCACGCATAACAGCAGAATTAATTTCATTTATAACATGACTGGACAAATTCGAATTTCGGGAAACGAAAATCAAAAATGCCTTGCACTCAGATATTTGATTAATAATTGTTATTGCATATTGTTCTCCGAAGCACTCATTCTCGTATGCAACCCAATAACTAATGCCGCTATCCTTTAATGCCGCACATGCTCTTTTTACAACATCAATATCTTTACTCGAATATGAAATAAATACGTCCATAACACTTTCCCCACCCAATTAAACAACTAACACCATTTAATTATCGCTACTTCATAATGTGCAATAGGTAAACTTCCCTATTTTTATGTTTCATATTATTGTACTACTTTTTTTGACTTTTGTCAAGATGTTGTAGCACAAAACACCTCTCAACATTGTAGCACAAACACACCTCTCAATATAGGTAAAAAAGGCGCTAAATTGCGCCTTTAATCACTTTCATCATTTTTTTGTTTTTTTCGTTCACTATCCAATCCCATTGATAATATTTCTTCAAAAAGCTCGGGACACTCTTTTAACATCGCATCAAATCGATCGTAATACTCCTCCGGAGACAGCCCCGAACCTTCTGCGAGCTGCTCAATAATAGTGCGAAGCTTCGGATCATTCATAACGATTTCCTTCTCTTCATCTTCCCTGCTACCCATCATATCCATAAGTTCCGGATGGTTGGATACTTCCTCGGTGATAATCGCATCCTTATCCCCTACGTCATAGAAGTATTCAAGACTTACCGAGAGTCGGATCCACCCTGCTTCCGTCGTATAGAAATGAACCATATCCATATTTTGTGTGACATATCTAATCAATTCAAGATCTTCACCGTGAAATTCAAAGAACGGAAGTTCAACGTAGATATGTGCTTCAAAGCTTTCGTAGCTAACAACACTTCTGATCTTGCCTGCGTGAAGAAACGCGAAACGGTCGAGTTTTTTCTCGCATTCTTCGAATATTTCCTTATTTTGTGGGATGATTATGTGTGGAAGCTCGCGAAAACGTTCACCTATCCTTTTCATAATTCCGTTCTCTACAATATAGTCCCATGCATCAGCAGACGACTTAGTATAGGTCTTATCTCGTATTTCTTTAACTTCTTGCGTATAATCCCTCTCGTAAATTATATTTTCCATTTCAGCATGCCTCCTTTGCCTTTTCTATACAAGCTTTGCATAATCTCAATTGATTTTGAATTTCTATTCTCTCGCCACACACAGCGCAAACTGTTTCCTCTGGTGTAATCACAACTCGTCCATTCTCAATTGAAAAAAGAACGGGTGAACCGGGGGCGAGTTTTAACGACTTACAAATATCCTTTGGAATCACTATGCGATCCAACTTATCAAGTAATGCTCTTGTCATATTCTTAGTATTCCCTTTCTCATATTCGATGAATTTATTTTCTTGAAAATGTACACCGAATGTTATATACGGTGTACAAAATCACTGAATAAGTACACCGAAAAGCAATACGCAGAAACTTTTTTGTAGCGAAAAACCACTACTTTTGTCGAAGCGGTTGACGGAATAAAAAAAGAATGTTATACTGTGTCCACAGAATATAACATTCTCTACTCAACAAAAAGTTTGCCGAGGCGGTTCATCATATCCTTTTTATGCTCCATCAATGAGTGGGCATAACGGTTCAAAGTTACGGTCGGGTTCTTATGCCCGAGGAGTTCAGATAAAGTTTTCACATCCATCCCACACTCGATAGCTCTCGTGGCAAATGTATGCCTTAATGCATGGAATCCTCTATGAGGAAGTCCATGTTTTTTTAATATCAGCTCATAAGTTCGCTGATAAGATCTGACGGAGATGATTTTATCCCCAGCTCCTACAACGTAACGAGATCCGTTACGTTTTTTTGTTTCGCGCAGTAGTGGCATCAATTGCTTAGGAATAGGTATGACTCGCATCGAAGTAGATGTCTTGGGTGGATTAACAAAGCGAACGTACCGACCAAATTCATCCTTGCTATCGTGGCATGTTTTGCTGATACTGATCTCGCGTTTATCGAAGTCAATATCTGTCCATTCGAGTGCCAGGAGTTCTCCGATTCTCAACCCGGTATAAAGGCAAAGCAATATACCAAATGTCTTCGGCCGTCTATCATTCTTCACAGCCTCCTCCAATGTCTTCTGTTCCGCGACCGTAAAGCATTCCACCTTTTTCTCTTCTATGCGCGGACGTTTGATTTTATCCGCCATATAGATCTTGGTGATTTCTATTGAATAAGCCGTGGTAAGCGAATCCTGAATGACTGCAACGATAAGGTTCAAGGTGCTTGGGGCCAATCCCCTCCCCGTTCTCTTATTGCCGCACTTACCCATATCAACAACCTGATGCTGCAATAGCTGAGGTGTCAATTCTTCAAGCTCATACGATCCCAGTCTGGGTATGAGGTGCGAATGTACAATTTGTTCGTAACGCGTATGCGTTTTTTGCTTAGAAGTTGGTCTAACATAGTTCTCCAACCATTCGATTAACCATTCTTGATATTTCATTTGTTTATCTCCTTTTCATTGTTATTTAGTTAAAAGAAAAAGCGGGAGCCGCATGAAAGTGCAGCTCCCGCAAGCAGTATTGGGTTTTAATTGTTTGCTTCTCTTATTATACCACAAATCTGTGAATGAATCAAGAGAGTGACCGTTAATCAACACCGTTAGCGGGGATAATCATTTTTGCTATGATTTTCTCTTCGCTTATGTAGGGGCATTCCCAATAACGTGAATCATAAGAATCATCTTTATTGTCGCCGAGCATAAAATAGGCGTCATCAGGAACGTAATATTGAATTCCGCCAACGGTAATCTCATCCCCTGGGCACGCAGCGATTCTTTTTACCATTACCGTTCCCTCATGTTCAAAGACAACTATATCACCCGTCTTCAAGTCACCATAAAGCCTACTTCCTAAAATAAAGCTTTCTTTTTGTAGGGTTGGCTCCATAGATTCCGACGGTACATATCCTATCAGGAACACAAAGCGAAACAACAGTAAAATGGCAGCCGCCGTAATGATCGGCAAAAGAATTATCCATTTTCTCTTCATGCAGCACCTCTTTTCTTTCGTTCTTTATATCTTTTTTCAAGTATTTCCAAATACTTTTTGCTCTGCTCTATCACATATAGACATTGTGGCTCACTAAACTGAGCTATATGGGCTCGCTTCAAAGAAATGCAGAACAATCCGGCAAGCCAATCGTATGCCGACCGTCTCGTGATATATCCTCGTTTATGAAGCTTATCGAAACTTTTATGTGCCTCGTTTCTCAGTTCTCTAAGACGTTTATTGGCAAGCGTTCCCAGAGGCTTATTCGTGCCCTTCTGAACTCTGACGTATGTATCGCATTCAGGATAGTTGGCACATACATACAACATTTCTCCCTTTGAATTATCTTTATAAATACCGTCTGCGCTGCGAAGCACAGCATGTCTCCCGCAGTACGGGCAACGAAGCTCATCTTTTCTACGCATATTTTTTTGTCTCCTTCTTTCTTTCCACTTCTTCTTTTTCTTTTTGCTCACAGTTCCCTCCTTTCTTGCAAAATAAAAAGCCGGAAACTGCATAGGAATAGTACAGGCGCGAGATTGATCGTCTCACTCGCATCGACTCTGTAATATTCAGCAGCCTTCCGGCTTTTTTATGTTCTGGTATAGCAAGTACGCCTCTGTGGATATTGCCGCGCTCAGCTGTCTCCGTCATCGGTTCCCTGCTTCTCCGCAGGTCTGACACTGTGATCATCAATGTACCGAGAGCCTCGGCGCTTATCCTTGCTACGGCCAAATTATAACACAGTTTTTTCATCTTGTCAATACCTTTCGGAAATATTTTTGCTTTTTTTCTTGATTTTTTCCTTTTAGGAAATATTTTCGACTTTCAAATGAGTCTGGGGGAAATTATGTCTTCCCCCAGACCGAGATCATACTCAGAAGACCTTTTTCTTCTTGAGAATGAATACGACCACGCCGCCGATGACTGC
>CAZUJI010000120.1:0-5134 GCA_964620235.1 uncultured Eubacteriales bacterium | reverse complement strand
ACATATGAATATGAAAGCAACCGGTATCGTTCGCAAAATAGATGAATTAGGCAGAATTGTTATTCCCAAAGAATTAAGAAAACAGTTTGATCTCAAAGACAACGAAGATTTTGTTGAAATTTATGTACAAGGCGACTGCATTATTTTGAAAAAATACCAACCCAGTTGTATCTTTTGTAATAGTTTAGAGGATATTACTCTGTATGAAGGTCGCAACATCTGCCGCGTGTGTGTTAAAAAAATTCAAAAAATAAAATAACTTTCTGCCCCCAATGCTTTTTGGGGGCAATTTTTTAAGATTTTATAAATTTACTGTATTTACCTATTTATTTTTATATGTAAATATGGTATTATGTAAAGTGTCGATTTTTACATATTAAGGAGGACAAGCATGCGTAAAGTCAAACCGCTGATTTCTTTTCTTCTTTGCTTGGTTCTTATTGTTTCTACCATATACGTGTACGCAGAAACCACCACCCAACTTGGCTACGTAAACGCCATTGACGTAAACGTTCGTACCGGTCCGGGCACCGAGCATTCTGCTTTAGGCTCGTTAACCCACGTTAACGTGGAGATTTTAGGCACGGCCAATGCCTCTGACGGCGCGTTATGGTATAAAATTCATTATAAAGATTCCTCAAAAGACTGGACCGGGTATATGATTGCAAAATACATAACCATTGTCCCCCCTTCCAGCACCGAGCCTGACCCGGATTTTGAAACCCAGCTGGCCACCTTCCCCGAATCCTACCGCGAGTCGCTAAAGGCGCTGCACGCCGTTTACCCCAACTGGATTTTTCAGGCCAACAACGTTGGTATGACCCTGGAGGAAGCGGTAGACCTGCAATACAACACCAAGTTCAGCAAATTAGTGTATATGTATCAAGCCGTTTCCTGGCGCTCGTTACATACCCATTGCTACAACTGGTCTACCGGCAACTGGTCTACCACCAACGGCTCTAAAACCGGCGCCTCGTGGGAGATTATTGCTTATTATATGGACCCACGGAACTTTTTAAACCAGACCGACGTGTATATGTTTATGCAACAGTCCTACAGCGCCTCGCAAACGGCCGAAACGGTACGCTCTATTGTAGCAGGGACGTTTTTGGCCGACGGCTACGGCGATAATAAAGACGCTTATATTGAAGATATTATGGAAGCCGCAAAGCAATCAAACATCAGCCCTTATGTACTGGCCGGCACCATTCTTACCGAGCAAGGCACCAAGGGCACCAGTCCTTTAATCTCGGGCACCTATAGTGGGTACGAGGGGTACTACAACTTCTTTAACGTGGCCGCCTCGGGCGATACCAGTACCGACGAAATTGTAAACGGCTTAAAATACGCCAAAGACCACGGCTGGAACAGCCGCCGCACCTCCATTATTCAAGGGGCTCAGTTTTATGCCGACGGTTACATAAACAAAGGGCAAGACACTTATTATTACAAAGACTTTAACGTGCTTGAGGGACCGGACAGACTCTGGCATCAATACGCTCAATATATAGCCGACGCCTATAACAACGGTTATAAAATCAAAGACAGCTTTGCCACCAAGTACAACGATACGTTGGTATTTCGTATCCCCGTATACGAAGATATGCCTACAACCCCCTACGCCAAACCGGCCGAAAGCGATAAATTAAACAACTACTTTTTTACCGGCCTTACGGTAAGCGGGTTATCCCCCGCCTTTGCCCCTGCCACCCGCAGTTACTCGTTAACGGTATCAAATAACACCACCGTTTACTACACGCTGCCCACGGGGGCCAGCTACACCGGTAGCAAAACCTTCTCGTTGAAAAAAGGGTCGCAGGTGATTACCCTGCCCGTAAAATCTCAAACCGGGTACACCCATAACTACACCCTTACAGTTACGGCGGTTTCGGCTGCAACATTAACAGTGAGTCCCAAATCCTCCGGCACAAGCAGCGCGACCTCTACCCCTGCGACGTCCACGCCCACAACCTCCACGCCTGTTACGTCTACTACAGTAACCTCTAAGCCTGCCACGTCTACACCGGTTACCTCGACGACGGTAACCTCTAAACCGACAAGCTCGGCACCCGCCGTTACTTATTTGCGCGGAGATACAAATTTAGATGGTAAAATAAATGGTATGGATGTTGCAAATATCCAAAAACATATTGTTAAACGAAATATATTAAGTGAAAGCATTATTGCAAAATGTGACACGAATAGCGACAGCAAGATAAATGGTATGGATTTAGCAAACGTTCAAAAGCACATTGTAGGTCGAATTTCCCTAATTAAATGAAGGTGACAATATGAAAAATAATATTCTTAAATTTCTTTGCTTATTCACTACTCTTTTTCTCCTAATTCAATCCAATGTTATTTTTGCCTCTGCAATAAACGGGAACTGTATTATTGATTGCGGAACAAGTAATACATTTACAAAGGGTAGCACAATACAAGCAAATATAACCTTTGCCGCCCATAAAGATGATAATGAGATTTGGAGCGTTGATGGAGAGTTGCACTATAATCCATCAGTTTTAAGTTTTCAGTCCTCAACGGCTGTAGCCGAAGACAAAAACGGTGTTATAACTTTCTCTATAGCAGGGACCGGACAATCTAAAACATCAGTAACGTTTAAATTTTCTGCAAAGGCAACCGGAAAATCAGACATTTCTATTGAAAATGCATTTTATTATAGCAATGATGGATACAAAATTTCTGATGCTGCATTAGTAGTTACTGTTGCAGATAAATCCACGTCTTCCAAAGTTCCCGCTTCCTCGTCTACCCCCACCATTTCTAAAAATGCCAATTTATCCTCTTTGCGGGTAAAGGATCACGAGCTCTCCCCTGCTTTTTCGGCTTCTACCACCTCCTACACCGTAACGGCCCGTTACCCGGTGGAGCAGGTCACCATTTTTGCCTCTACCGAGCACTCGGAAGCCACCTACGTGGGTGCCGGCACCTATGATTTAAAGGTGGGTGATAACGAGCGTATCGTTACCGTTACCGCCCAAGACGGCAAGACCAAAAAGTCTTATTTCGTTACCATTAAACGCTTAACCCAGCAAGAAACGGCCGATTACGACGCGCAAAACGAGGTAAAAGACCCGCTGGGGATTCAATTGGAGGGTGTGCCGCACCACATCGCCGCCGACCTGAGTGCGATTACTGCCCCCACCGGCTTTACGGCCACCACCGCCGATTATAAGGGCACCGCCGTAAGCGTGTTTGAAAATGCCGATAAAACCTATACCCTATATTGGCTGACCAACGACGAAACCAAGCAAGGGGATTTTTACACCTACGATTTTGTAAACGACACCTTTACTCCCCTGCCCTATATTTTGGTAAACGGCAACGTATACATTTTGGCCAAGCTCCCCCAAACCTACACCGTACCCGCAGGGTACTCTATTGTATCTATGCCTTTGGGGAATATTTCTACCACGGCGTTTGTTGCAGATGAGCCTCGACTTAAAGACTTTTATATGCTTTATTTGCACTACGACGGTTTGACGCAGTTCTACCGTTTTGACCAAGCCGAAACCACCCTGCAACGCGCCCCCTATTTTGAGTTGACCCAAGACACACCTGCAGACACCACCCCCGCCCCCGGGGATTTGCTGGCTCAATTTAACGCTTTAAGCCAAACCGAAAAGGTTTTGGTTTATGCCTTGGCCGGTGCTTTGGTGCTGATTATCGTATTGCTTATCGTTATTATTGTACTTGTAAACCGCAAGGGTAAGCAAAACGCGCCTGACGAAATGGAATTGGAAGAAGAGGACCTTGCTCCGTTTATTGACCTGCAAAATGCCGCATTAGAAGAGGATTTGGTTAAAAACGAAGTAGAATCGGCACCGCAAGAAGCGGAGGATGCCGACGGCGAGTCCCAAGAGCAAAACGACGAATCTGAAGATTCGGAACAATGGTAACCCAAAAGCATCGTATGCCTAAACGCAAACGGGCATACGATGCTTTTTTTATAGGTACAAGCATATATTTGTACAGAAAGGATGTTGCTTGTGCGTAGATGGATCGGACTTTTTTTAACCCTTTGCTGTTTGCTTTGCCTTACGGGCTGCCCTGCCCCTGCGGTGGATACCGGGCCAAAAATGCAGGGGGTGTGGCTTTCGTACTACGAGCTGCAATTTGCCGGCAAAAACGAAAGTGATTTTAAGCAAGATATTACCCAAAAATTAGAGCGAATAAAAGCCGCCGGCTTTAACACAGTTTTTTGCCACGTGCGCGCCAATGCCGATGCAATTTATCCGTCGGAATACTTTCCCTGGTCACCCTATGCTGCCGAAGGCGACACACCGCCCGTATACGACCCGCTGGAGATTATGGTAGACATTGCTCACCAAAAGGGGCTGCAAATTCACGCTTGGATTAACCCATACAGGGTAAGCAACCAAACAAATGACGTTTTAAGCCTGCCGCCCACCCATTTTGCCCGCCAATGGGCGGAGGATGACGACCCCGCCAACGACCATTTTGTGCGAACTTGGGGCAACGGGTTATATTTTGACCCGTCGGTACCCCAAGTGCAAAAACGGATAGTAGACGGCGTGCGGGAAATTGTGAACCGCTATAACGTAGACGGAATTCATTTTGACGATTATTTTTATCCCACCACCGACCCCGAATTTGACAAAACAAGCTATGCGGCTTATACTGCCCAAACGCAGCATCCCCTATCTTTAGGGGATTGGCGGCGGGCCAACGTAAACGCGCTGGTGTCGGCGGTGTATCGGGTAGTGCACAGCGTCCGGGGGCCGGTGTTTGGCATTAGCCCTGCGGCGCATATCTCTAATAATAAAACCGACCGCAATTATACCGAAAGCTACGCCGACGTTGCCCTATGGTCAAAAAGCAACGCTTATATCGATTATATTGCCCCGCAACTTTACTTTGGGTACGAATATCCCTTATCTGCCTATAAATTTACAAATTTATTGGCCAAATGGGTTGCATTACCCCGCCATAATAGTGTAAAATTGTACATAGGCTTGGCCGGCTACAAAATTGGCGATGCAGAACAAACCGGCGCTGATGAATGGCTTAGAAATACCGACATTTTAGCCAAACAAACCAAAGACGCCTACAGGCATGGCGCAAACGGCGTGATTTTATTTTCTTATAACAC
>CAZUJI010000119.1:0-5178 GCA_964620235.1 uncultured Eubacteriales bacterium | reverse complement strand
GACAACTTCACTATCGTAGATAACTTCACTTGCCCAAAAGGGCAAACTTAGTCGAGGCGCACTTCCTACGGAGTGCGCCTCAAAGGCAGGTCTTTTATTATGCAATATTTTAAATACCGTATACCAGCCAGATGTATATGTAGGCCGGTACAATGGCGGCCAAGGTAAAGGGTATACCAATGCGGAAGAAATCCTTATTTTTAACGGTGTGGCCGTTTTTGCGTAAAATGCCAATGCCCGTAATGTTGGCCGAGGCGCCGATGGGTGTGCAGTTGCCGCCCAGCGTTGCGCCCGAAAGCAGGCCAAAGTACAGCGGCGTGGGGTCAATATTCAAGGCTGCGGCAATGCCGGTAATTACGGGAATCATAGTAGCCACGTAGGGGATATTATCAATAAAGGCCGAAATCAGCACCGAGGCCCATACAATTACGGTGTACAGCAAGAATACGTTGCTGCCGCCGGCCTTGGCCAGCAGCCCTGCCAAAGCGTCAATTACGCCCTCGGCAGTAATACCGCCAATCATTAAAAACAGGCCCAGCAAAATACCAATGGTGGTAAAATCTATGGCCTTTAAGGGCTCGGTTACGGCGGCAAGGGTCTTTTTTCTGCAGAAGTTATAGATTAAACCAATAACCATTAAGCCGCAGCAAATCAGGCCGTTGGTGGCTGCCGGCTTGTTGCCGATAAAGGACACGCCGATAAGCAGCGCCAGCATAACAATCAGTAAGTAAGAGGGTACAAAATCGGTTACCTTGGTGCGGGTGAAAATTTTAGGGATGGGGGCCTTTTCCTTGCGGAAGACAAAGGCCAAAATAATGGCCGACAGTACCGCGCCCAGCTCTACGGCAAAAAACATACTGGGCTTGCCCTTGTACCAGAAAAAGTCCAAAAAGCTCATATTCGCCGCCGAGCCTAACATAATGGCGGTGGTGTCGCCCACCAGGGTGGCCGCGCCCTGCAGGTTCGACGAAACCGAAATGGCAATAATAAAGGGCACGGGGTTGGTTTTAAGCTTGTTACAAATCTCTAATGCAATGGGGGCAATCATCAGCACCGTAGCTACGTTATCTACAAAGGCCGAAATTACACCGGCAAACAAGGCCAGCGCTACCGCTGCCCACTGTACGTTGGGCACCTTTTCCATAATCAGGTCGGCCAGCAAAGCCGGCATTTTACTCTCAATAAACAAGGCTACCAAGCCCATAGTTCCGGCAATCATTAGTAAAACGTTCCAGTCAATGCTGCCGAAGAGTTGGTTTAGCGGCAGCATACCGGTAACCACAAAAATAATGCCCGAGGCAAGGGCAATATAGGGCCGATATTTCTCAAAAATCAGCATCAACACGTAGGTAATTGCAAACAAAAGTATAGCGGGGAACATAACATCTTGCTTTCTTATTTTGCCAAAGACTAATATAATAGTATCTAAAATGGGTTGCTTTGTCAAGGGAACAACCCTTTTAGAACTTTACGAACCGACGGGCTACTTTGCGGGCGATTTTAAAAATAGGGCCCTCTAACTCCTTTTGGGCATCGGCCAAACGGTCACGTATGGCGATGGCCTGCGGGCAATGGCGGGTGCATTTTCCGCAGCCAACGCAGTTGGAGGCGCAGGTGGCGTTTTTGCGCAGAGTGGTGCACATAAAATACTCTTTTAAGGCGTAAAACTTGTTCTCGCTGAAGCGGCGGTTGTAGGCCGCAAAGGTGCCGGGGATATCTACCCTTTGGGGGCAGGGCATACAGTAGCCGCAGCCGGTGCAGCCCACCTTCATTTTGGCGTTAATGGCGTCGGCCACCTGCCGTAGCATCTGCTCCTCTTGGGGGCCTAAATCCCCTACGTTGGCGGTGGCGGCGGTGGCAAGATTCTCCTGCAACATTTCCATACTGTTCATACCCGAGAGCATCACCGTTACCTCGGGCTGATTCCACAACCAGCGGAACGACCAGCCTGCAGGGCTATGGCCTGCGGGGTGCTTTTCAAAAATCTGCACCGCCTCGGCAGGCAGGCGGTTGACCAGCTTGCCGCCCCGCAGCGGCTCCATAATCATTACCGGCATACCCTTTTGGTGGGCGTATTGCAGCCCCTTGCGGCCGGCCTGGGTGTGTTCGTCCATATAATTGTATTGTATCATACAAAAATCCCAGGCCTTGGCGTCGCACAGTTTGCAAAACATATCGCTGTTGCCGTGGTACGAAAACCCCACCTGCCCTATGGCGCCGCTGGCCTGCTTTTGGGCCAGCCAGTCTTCTACACCCAGCGCACGCAGCCGCTCCCAGGCGGCAATGTCGGTAAGCATATGCATTAAGTAATAGTCAATACGGTCGGTGCGCAGGCGGCGCAGCTGTTCCTGGAACAATTTCTCCAACCCGTCGATGCTTTTAATTAAGTAGTGAGGCAGCTTGGTGGCGATGTTTACACGGTCCCGCAGACGGTTTTTCTCTAACACCTCGCCCAAAAGAGCTTCGCTGCCGGGGTAAATGTAGGCGGTGTCAAAATAATTTACACCCGCCTCTACCGCCGACACAATCAGCCGTTCGGCGGCGGCGTAATCGATTTTGCCTATTTTGGTTTGAAAGCGCATACACCCAAAGCCTAAAATCGAGAGTCGGTTGCCCTGCTTGTCGGTACGATAATTCATAAGCTCCTCCAAAAAACAAACGCCCGCCACAAAGGTGACAGGCGTAAAATTTACTCTTGCTGGTTGGCCGCCTGCTTGGCCTTAGAAAGCTCTCGACGGCGCATAATTTCTAAAATGATCATACGAATGGTGGCAATAAAGGGTACGCCCAGCAAGATGCCCACAAAGCCAAACAACCCGCCGCCTACGGTAATGGCCAGCAGCACGTAAATGGGGCGAATACCCACCGTCTCGCCCACAATGCGGGGCTGCAGCAGGTTGGCATCTAACTGGCCAATGCCCACCACGATGGCAACGGTAATCAGCGCCAGCAGCCAGCCCTCCGACAGCAATACCATCAAGGCCACAAAAATGCTGGAGATGGTGGCGCCAAAATAGGGGATAAGGTTGCAAATACCCACCAGCACACCAAACAGCACCGCGTAGGGCACGCCGATAATGGCAAAGGTAATCGACAGCAGCACGCTTACCAGCAGCGCGTCTAGCAGCTGGCTGTAAATATATTTGTAAAAAATCTGCGCAATTTTGGTTAGGTGGCCGTATAAAGCTTTTATCTTGCGTTTGGGGAAGATTAAGGTAAGCAGCTTGCCCACCACTTTAATTAAATGCTCCCGCCCGGCCAGCATATATACCGAGCAGATAAAGGCAAAAATAAAGTCAATTAAGGCCGAGCCGAATTTAAATATGCCCGACGCCCAGTTGGAAAGCATATCGCTGTTTACCCAAGACAGCAGCATACCGGGCGAAAAGTCCCGCACGTAGGTAAGCAGGTCTACGCCAAATAGCTTGCCGTTTTCGTCAGAGTATTGCTCTAAAAGGCCGATTAAATTGGCTTGGTAAGAGGGTAGGGCGTTGACCAAATCAATTAAGCTGCGCACCAAAAGGGGAATAATAAAGGAAAGCAGCAGAGCAATCAGCACGATAAAGCCCACGTAGGTCAGCAATATCGAAAAGCCGCGGGCGTGATTATAAACGATTTTTTTGCGGCACTTTTTAAACAGCTGCTCCAGCTTGTTTTGCGGAATAAACAAAATAAAAGCAATCACAAAGCCCCCCACAAAGGGCGACAGCACCGAAAACAGCAGCTTAATCAAATTCCACGCGCCGGGAATTTGGTCTATGGCCTTTTCAAACAAAATTACCGCCGCTGCAAAGGCAAAGGCGGGCAGCCAAAAGCTAAACAGACTTTTTTTGTTAAAAAATTTCATAATTTACTCCCAAATTAGTGATATACACCTTTATTATAACAAAATGGCGTTAAATTACAAGAGAAAATTCCCCTTACAATGTGAATTTTGTGTTATAAAAATGCAGTTGCCCAAAAGTTAAAGATGTGCTATAATCTACTATATATGTTTTGAACGGAGAAAAAACAGTGGCAATTAAACAAGAAAATATTCGTAATTTTTGCATTATCGCCCATATCGACCACGGCAAGTCTACCCTGGCCGACCGTTTGCTGGAGCACACCAGCACCGTAGCCCAGCGGGATATGACCGAGCAGCTGTTGGACAGTATGGATTTAGAGCGGGAGCGGGGCATTACCATTAAGGCCCACGCCGTAACGCTGTACTACAAAGCCGCCGACGGCGAGGAGTACGAGCTGAATTTAATCGACACCCCCGGCCACGTAGACTTTAACTACGAGGTTTCGCGGTCGCTGGCCGCCTGCGAGGGCGCCATTTTAATCGTAGACGCTTCGCAGGGTATTGAAGCGCAAACTCTGGCCAACACCTACTTAGCGGTAGACCACGGCCTGGAGCTGTTGCCGGTCATCAATAAAATCGACCTGCCCAGCGCCGACCCCGAGCGGGTGCGTGCCGAGATTGAGGACGTTATCGGCATCCCGGCCGACAATGCCCCCTTGGTCAGCGCCAAGACGGGGTTGAATATTGAGCAGGTGTTAGAGCGTATCGTTACCGAGATTCCCGCCCCCACCGGCAGCAGTGACGAGCCTTTACGGGCCTTGATTTTTGATTCGTATTACGACCAATACAAGGGCGTAATCGTGTATTTTCGCGTGGTTTCGGGCCGCGTGCGCCCCGGCGACAGTATTAAAATGATGGCTACCGGCGCCACCTTCGAGGTGGTAGAGGTGGGTCGCAAAAGCGCTCTTTCGTTCGTAGAGTGCGACGAGCTGACCGCCGGCGAGGTAGGCTATATTGCCGCCTCGATTAAAACCGTGGGCGACGCCCGCGTGGGCGACACCATTACCCACGCCGACCGCCCCGCTGCCGAGCCGCTGGCCGGCTATCGTAAGGTAAACCCCGTGGTGTTCTGCGGTATTTACCCGGCCGACGGTGCCCGCTATACCGACCTGCGGGAGGCGCTTGAAAAGCTGCAGCTTAACGATGCCTCGCTGCTGTTCGAGGCCGAGACCTCGGGCGCCTTGGGCTTTGGCTTCCGTTGCGGATTTTTGGGCCTGCTGCATATGGAGATTATTCAAGAGCGCTTGGAGCGGGAGTATAATTTGGATTTGGTAACCACCGCCCCCAGCGTTATTTACGAGTTTGTGCTTACCGACGGGCAAAAAATACGG
>CAZUJI010000118.1:0-5199 GCA_964620235.1 uncultured Eubacteriales bacterium | reverse complement strand
CAAACTCGTGGGCCACCTTACGAATACTGTCGGCCCCGGCGTAGCCCCAAACCGCCGAAATGGCGGCCAGGTAGTTGGCCACGTTATGCTCGCCCATAATGCGGATTTCATCCTTGTGCATTACCGGCACGGCAATGCTGCGGTAAGACATATAAATCATACCGTCGGGGCGCAGGTAAGCGCCGTTTTCTACCTGCTCTTTCATAGAGAACAGCAGGCGTTGGCCACGGACCCGGTCGGAAAAGCCGTAGGCCAGTTTATTGTCCACGTTTAGGACGGTACGCGAAAAAGCATCCTGGTGAGACAGCACGTTTTGCTTGGCGTTGACGTACTCGTCCATATCCTTGTGCACGTCTAAGTGGTTGGGCTCTACGTTGGTAACGACGGCAACGTTGGGGCCCTTGCGCATAGAAATCAATTGAAAAGACGACAGCTCGACCACAACAAAATCCTCGGGGGCAATCTCTTCAATTAAGGGCAGCAGCGGCGTGCCGATATTGCCGCCCACGTGCACCTTTTTACCCTCGGCCTCTAACATTTTGGCAATTAAGGTGGTGGTGGTGGTTTTACCGTCGGACCCGGTTACGGCAAAAATGGTGGCCGGGCAAAGCTCAAAAAAGACCTCCATTTCGCTGGTAACGGCAATGCCGTTCTCACGGGCGGCGGTTAGCTCGGGCAGATAAAAGTTCATACCCGGGGTGCGGAAGATCATATCCACCTCTAAATTCTTTAAATAATCGGGGCCTAAGCGCAGCTCGGCACCCGCCTTTTCCAAACGGTCGGCCAGCTCACCGATCTCTTCTTTGGTGCGGCGGTCGCAGGCAAAAACCCTGGCACCTGCGGCCAAAAATTTAAGCACCAGCGGGGTGTTGCTTACGCCAATGCCGCACATAGCAATGCGCTTGTCTTCCAGTTGCTCCATAAATTGTTTGCAATCCATAAAAATAGCCTCCTATTTACTACCGTTAAATTTACTGACCCTTACCGCTAATCTGGCCTTTAAAGCCTAAGGGGATAATCTTTTTAAACACGCAGGTGTGGTTGGGGGTGACCAAGCGGTCCTCGTGCAGAGAGCCGAAATACCAATGCCGAAACGTACAGACCTTGCCGATCTCTTCAAAAAAGCCGTTAAGCTTGTTTACACGGTCGGGCTGGCCGGCCCGCAAAAGCATAGCACTTTTTACCAAGGACGAGGGCTCGTGGGTTAAAATATAGTCTACGTTTAAGCCGCAGTCGTCTAAATTTTTGGCGCCAACCGCCATTTGCGCGGCGGTGGGGGCTTCGTCCCGCCACCAAACGCCGCTTTCGGCGCGGATGTCTTTATCGTCACTTTCGCCACCGCCAAAGGTGAACAGCTTGACCCCTTCAATCTCGTAGATCTGGCCGCGACAAAGGTGCAGCAGGTTGCCGCCGATGCGGTGCACCTGCCCGCCCTTCCACATGGTCAGGCGGCCCTTTTCTATCATATCAAAATTTTCGTGGGTGCCGTCTATAAAGCAAACGGTAAATTTGCGGGTGCCCAAATAGTCAATTACGGTTTTTTCCCGGGCAGAGCCGTCCCACAGATAGCCAAAGTCCCCCAACACAATCAACGTGTCGCCGGGGCGGAGCTTGCGCCACTGACGGTCGTACAGGCGGGACTCATCGCCGTGCATATCTCCCGTGACCCAAATCATACCGCCACCCCTTTCAAAAAAGTTTTACAAATCCACAAAAGTGGGTTTGCAATTTACCAAAATGATGTTATACTTATATATTATATATAATACAACACTTTTGAGGAGATTTCTATGCCTAAACGAATATTTCGCTATATTTTTTTTGTAATACTTATTTTTTCCCTTTGTTGGGGCAGCGCATACGCCTTTACCCCCACAAATTTTGAGGTCTCGGCCGAGGGTGTGTATTTGGTAAACGTAGACACCAACCGCGTAATTTACGGCAAAAACGAGGAGCAGCGCTTTTACCCCGCCTCGCTGACCAAGCTGATGACCTCGCTACTGCTGATTGAAAATACCGAGGATTTAGACAACGAAACGGTTACCGTTTCAGCAGACGCCATTAACTCGTTGCTGGGCACCGGCTCCTCTATGGGCGGGCTTAAATCGGGCGAGGTAATTACCGTGCGCGAGATGGCCTACGTGCTTATGATGGCCTCGGCCAACGAGGGCGCCAACGCCATTGCCGAGCACGTGGGTGGCAGCATTGAGGGCTTTGTGGCTATGATGAACGCCCGCGCCGCCGAGCTGGGTATGACCGGCACCCATTTTATGAACCCCCACGGCTTGCACGACGAGCAGCATTACACCACCCCGCGGGACATTTACCTGCTGATGTGCGAGGTGTATAAAAATCCCTTTTTAAAAGAGGTAATCGGCACCCGTCGGCATACTACCCCTGCCACCAACAAAAACGGCCAACGCTTATTGGTAACCACCAATATGTTAATCGACGGCTCTACCGCGCACTACTACAAGCACGCCACCGGCGGCAAAACCGGCTACACCGACGAAGCCGGCCGCTGCCTGGCCTCGTTTGCCGAAAAAGACGGCTTTACCTATGCCTGCGTAATTATGAAGAGTCCGGTTTGGGCGCCCTCGGGGTATTTGGCTCGTTTTGAGTACGGCGACACCGAGAGCTTGTTTGAATGGGCTTTTTCAGACTTTGAATACAAAACGGTAGTAAACCAAAATGACGTAGTGGGTGAGGTAAACGTAGAGCTGGCCTGGGAGATTGACCACGTAACGGTACGCCCCGCCAACGATTACTCCTCGCTGCTGCCCAAGGCGGCAGACACCTCTACGGTTGCGCTGGACATTACCTATACTGCCGACACCATTGACGCGCCGGTAACCGCCGGGCAGGTGTTGGGCAAGGCTGATATTGTTTACGCCGGCGAGGTTTTGGGGCAGGTAGACCTGGTAGCCACCACCAGCATTGAAAAGAATCAATGGTTAGCGGTATGGCGCAGCATTAAGCAATTTACCCAAGGCACCGTATTTAAAATTATCGTGGGCGTAATTATTGCCGCCGTTTTGGCCTTTATTATTGCCTGCGTGGTGTTAAACAGCAAGCGTCGCCACCGCAGAAGAATGCACCGCTACAGAAGATAACGCCACACTGCAAAGGAGTAAGTAAAATGAAGATTTTGATTTTAGGCAACAGCCACTCCAACGACACCTTTTTTCAACTGGCGCGAGTATTTCAAACCCAAGGGTATGCAGAGCCTGTGGTTTTAGGCTTTTTATACTACTCGGGCTGCGCTATTTGGCAACACGTGGAGTTTGGCGAAACCGACGCCCCCGTTTATGATTTTTACAAAAGCAACGGCATTTGGTGGGACTGCTATAAAGAGGCCACGTTAAAGCAGGCCCTAACGGCCGACAAATGGGATATCGTCTTTTTGCAGGCCGCTGAATCGGATTTAACCGACGACCTGAATTTGGCCACCCGCCGCCGTTTGGAGGATATGGTGAACACCTACGTTCCCCACCCTCACGAATTTGCGTGGCACACCACCTGGCCCAGCCCCAACGACGAGCTGTTTTTCTCAGAGGACTACTGGCGCCAACCCCCTGCAGGATATAAAGACACTTTGACCCGCCTTTACGGGTTTAACCCCTTAACCCAATATGCGGTACTGACCGAGGCTGCCAAAAAGAGCATTTTAACCGACGGCACCTACAAAAAAACCATTTGCACCGGCGCAGCCATTGTATATGCCACCCAGGTGTTGGGGGTCAGCCAGCGGGAGGTGTACCGCGACTACACCCATTTAAGTGATTTTGGTCGGCTCATTGCCTCCCACGCCTTTTACGCCCAATTTACGGGCAAGCCTATACCATCGGTAAACGTAGACGTGATTCCTGCCGAGCATCGGCAAAAGCACTACCGTGACCAAGGGGATTTTATTGTGACCGACCAAATGAAAGAAGTTATTCTTAAAAGCGCTAACTGGGCCCTACTAAACCCCTGGACCGTACCCAACAAATAACCTATAAAAAACACCCAAGAAATTCTTGGGTGTTTTTTTATTTGCAAAGGACATCAAACAGCATAAAAACAAGGGGGATGCTTAAGCAAGACAGCAAATGCGAAATAAGCGCCATACCCGCCGCAACGGTGGTATCTCGCCCGTAGGCGTTGGGCACCACAATGGTATTTAGCCCCAGGGGCATTGCCAGTGAGCACACCGTGCACAGCGCCAAGCCGTAAGAAATGGGCAAAAAGCGCAGCGCCACAATGGCCGCTACGGGAATTACCACCAGCCGCAGCGCCGACACCGCGTAAATGGAGAGGTTGGTTAAGGCCGATTTTAGGTTAATGCGGGCAATGGTCATACCCGTAAGCAGCATAGCTATGGGGGACATACAGTTGCCCAGTGACCCCACCGCCGAGCTTAAAAAGGCCGGCACCGGCAGGTTGGCAAGGCCCACCGCCATACCCACCAGCATAGCAATAAACATAGGGTTAATTAAGTTTTTAAGGCCCGAAAGCCCGCCGCTTTTTTCGGCCCGAGGCATAAGCAAATAGGGCACGCCCCAAACGTAAATGCACACCCAAAAGGGCAAAACAAAAATTAAGTACTCCATAAAAATATCGGGGAACAGAGCGGCCACCACGGCGTTGCCCATAAATCCAAAGTTAGAAAAGGACAGCCCATAGGTGTAGATATTGCGGATAAACCCGTCTTTACTGCACAGCCGAGCCAAAACAATGGCAATAGGGATAGTAACGGCAATAACCACGCCGCCGCACAGCAAATACTGCCCTGCCACGCCAAAACGGTTTAGGGTAAAATTCTCCATAAACGTGCCCAGCACCAAGGCGGGTATAAATACGTAATTTTCTAACTTAGACAGCAGCCCTGCGGCACCCTCGGGCACCAGCTTGGCGCGGCTTAAAATATAACCGATAACAATCAGCAGCACCAAAAAGGCCATTTGATTTAAGGTGGACAGAAAAACGCTCATTGTAAAAAACTTCCCTTCTTATGCTTTTCTAAATCGGTTCTTCTTGTTTTAAAACGTCACAGACATTATATAATTAAACACTAAAGAATGCAAGGCTCGAAATTGGATTTGCACTGAAAAATAAAAAAACTCCCTAAAGAATAAAACCTTCAAGGAGTTTTTGGAAGGGTAGCACAAATTCGAACCCTTTTGGATTTTTGACCTATGTGTTCGAACCCCTACAGTT